>JAKFDG010000540.1:0-6734 GCA_036677285.1 Pseudoxanthomonas sp. | reverse complement strand
CGCATCGCTCATGCGCGACTGGATGCGGGGTCGTTGCGTGCGCTTTCCGCTTCCGGTGGTGGTGCCTATGAAGCACTGGCCACGAACGACAGTGATTTGCGTGCCCTTGGCGTGCTGGATCCGGGCGAGGCCGATGCCGGTTCCCGCCGTGGCGAGAAAGGGTTGGCCTGGCAGGACGAAGGCTACTGGCTGTTGCCGGTACTGATGTTGCTGGGGTTGTTCGCATTCCGCCGTGGCGGCGCGTTCGCCGCGATCCTGCTGTGCGTGATGCTGCCCTTGTCCATGCCGGTACGGGCGGCGGAACGTGATTGGTGGCAACGCGCCGATCAGAAGGAACATGCGCGCCTCGAACGAGGCGCCGACGCCTATCGGAAAAAGGATTTCCCCGCCGCCGAAAAAGCCTTCACCGGCATCGACAGCGCCGATGGGTACTACAACCAGGGCAATGCGCTGGCGAAACAGGGTCGTTATGACGAAGCCATCGCCGCGTACGACCGGGCCTTGAAGCAACAACCGAAGATGGAGGATGCGATCGAGAACCGCAAGGTCGTGGATGCCGCGCGCAAACGCAAACAGCAGGGCGGGCAGGGCCAGAAGCAGCAGAACCAGCAGCAAAATCCGCAACAGCAATCGCAGGGCAGCCAGGGCGATCCCCAGGAAGGTCAAGGCAAGCCGCAACCGAAGCAGGGTGGCAAACAACCATCGCCATCACCGCCGAAGCAGGATCAGCAGCAGTCGATGCAGCAGAAACCGGCCCCAGGACAGACGGCCGAGCAGAAGGCCGAAGACACCAAAGCCCAGCAGGCCGCCGACGCCGCACAGCGCGCCCGCATGCAACAGGCCATGGCACAAGCCGGCAAACCCGGCTCGCAGAAAGACAAGAACGACCCGCAAGGTGCAATGCCGGCGGAAACCGCTGAGCAACGCGAGAAAAGGCAGGCGGTCGAAGCCTGGTTGCGACGCGTACCTGACGAACCCGGCGGCTTGCTGAAGGCCAAGTTCCGGCTGGAATACGAACGTCGGCAGAAGGAAGGGCAATGAAGCGCAATCTCACCCTGGCGATACTGTGCATGCTGCTGTTCGCGATCGGCATGGGCAATGCCCATGCCGCGACCCGCGCATCGCTGGATCGCAACCGTATCGCCCTCGGCGAATCGGTGGTGCTCACTATCGAGACCGACCAGGCCGCTACGCTTCCCGACCTGTCCCCGCTCGCCGCGGACTTCGAGCTCAGCGGGCAATCCAGCAGTCGCCAGATGCAGATGGTCAACGGAGCAGTGACCTCCAAGACTACCCACGCGATCAGCCTCACACCGCGTCGCGAGGGCATAGTGGCGATCCCCGCGCTGCAGGTCGGCGCGCAGCGCACTGCGCCCCTGGTTGTAAGTGTCGACGCGTCGTCATCCGTAGCTTCCACGCGCGGCAATGCGACCGCCTTCCTGGAAACCGTGGTCGACGATCCCGATCCCTACGTACAGCAATCGGTCGGGGTCACGGTGCGCCTGTTCTACGCGGTGCCGCTGGCATCGGGACAACTCGACCTCGATACACCGGAGGGCGCGTCGCTGCAGCGCATCGGCGAGGACGTGCAATCCAGCCGCGAGGTCAACGGTCGGCGCTACAACGTGGTCGAGCGCCGGTTCCTGCTGGTGCCCGAACGCAGCGGCGCGCTGAGCATCCCCGGCGCGCGTTTCGTCGGCCGCGGCTCGGGTGGCTGGATGGACGATTTCCTTGGCGGCAACAGCCGCGAGATGCGTGCGAATGGCGCCCCGAAAACGATCAACGTGCGTGCGCAACCGGCGAATGCGCCGCAACCCTGGTTGCCCTTGCGCGACCTTCGCCTGCGCTATGTCGCCGCCCCGCAAACCCTGCGCGCCGGCGAGGCCGCGGAACTGGTGGTGGAAGTGATCGCGCAGGGCGCGACCCAGGCGCAGATGCCGGAGCTGGCCACGCCTTCCGTTTCCGGTGCGCAAGTATTCGCCGAGCCGCCGCAATACAACGAAACCTTCAGCGGTGGTTCCCCGCAGGTCAAGCTGACCCGGCGCTATTCCATCGTGCCCAACGGCGCGGGCAAGCTGAGCGTGCCCGGGTTGAAAATGGCGTGGTGGGATGTGCGTGCGGGTGCGGCGAAAACCGCAACCCTGCCGGACCTCAACCTGACCGTGGCTCGTGGAAGCGGCGGTTTCGCATCCACGGTATTGCCGGATGCCACCGCGCCGGCTGATGCGGCCGGCAACCTGCAGGTCGCGGCGGACGACGGCATGCGCATTCCGGCGCGGGTGTGGGTGTGGCTGGCGGTGGGTTTCGCCGGCCTGTGGCTGCTTACCCTGATCTGGGCGTTGCAGCACCGACGCATCCCCGTCGCCCGCGAGGGCGGTGTGCCAGCGATGGGCGGGGTAGCGACGCGATTGCCGACCCATACGTTGGCCGATCTCAGGCGCGCGCTCGGTACCGGAGAGCTGGAGGAAGTTGGCGAAGTGCTGCGCGGCATGTCCGCGCCGCCCTGCATCGATCTCGACCAGCTGACCGCGCGCCTCGATGCCCCCGAGCAACGCGATGCCATCGAGCAGCTGCGGCGCGCGCGTTGGGCAGATGGCGACGGCAGCGCCGCACGCGCGGCATTGCGCGAGGCATTCCGCAACGGGCCTGTGTGGCATATGGCGGAAAAGCCGGTGAAGGAAGCGTTGCCGCCGCTGTATCCGGAGCGTTAGTACCCCTTTTGTGGGAGCGACGTAAGTCGCGACCGCGAGCCCGCTGCCTTCGGGAATTCAATGCCCGGATTCATTGTTACGGTCGCGGCTTACGTGGCTCCCACGAGGCCGTGGGTGAGGGTTTGCTAAGCTGCGGCCTCGTCTTTCAAGGAACAGCGGCATGAGCCAAGCGACCCCTGCCGGTAAGACCAAGCTGCCTTTGCACTGGAAGATGGCCATCGGCTTCGGCGTCGGCCTGGCCCTCGGATTGATCGTGTACATGACGGGCGGCGATGCCGGATGGGTGAAGTGGGTCACCAGCTACGTCACCACGCCGTTCTCCAAGGTGTTCCTCAGCCTGATCTTCATGCTGATCGTGCCGCTGCTGTTCTCCGCCCTGGTCGTGGGCATCGCGGAAATGGGCGACATCCGCGCGCTCGGAAGGATCGGCTGGAAGACCCTCGGCTATACCGTGGTCCTGTCGTCGGTGGCGGTGCTGATCGGCCTGGTGCTGGTCAACGTGCTCAATCCTGGTGGCGGGGTCGATCCGGCGCTCGCGCAGACCCTGCTCATCGAGAACGCGGAACGGGCGAAGGAGATCGTTGCCAGCGTCGACAAACAACCACGGGGCCTGGACATGCTGCTGTCGATCGTGCCGGACAACGTGGTCAACGCCGCCTCCAACAACGGCTCGATCCTGGCGGTGATGTTCTTCGCGGTGATGTTCGGCGTCGGCCTGGTGCTGACCCGCAGCGAGGCCACCGACACGCTCAAGCGCGCGATCGAAGGCGTGTTCGAGATTTCCATGACCCTGATCGGGCTGGTGATCCGGCTGGCGCCGTACGCGGTGGCCTGCTTCATGTTCAACCTGGCCGCGATCTTCGGCTTCGACCTGCTGGTGCGCCTGGGCGCGTATGTCGGCGTGGTCGTGCTGGCCCTGGCCCTGCACATGTTCGTGATCTATTCGCTGGCGCTGAAAGCGGTGGGCAAATCGCCGCTGGCGTTCTTCCGCGCCAGCCAGGAAGCGATGGTGATGGCGTTCTCCACCGCCTCCAGCAACGCCACCCTGCCCACCGCATTGCGCGTGGCGGAGGAAAAACTGCACCTGCCCAACCGGGTCTCACGCTTCGTGCTGACCGTGGGCGCGACCGCCAACCAGAACGGCACGGCCCTGTTCGAAGGCGTGACCGTGCTGTTCCTGGCCCAGTTCTTCGGCGTCGAGCTCAGCTTGGCCCAGCAGTTCATGGTCATGCTGGTGTGCATCCTAGGCGGTATCGGCACCGCGGGGGTGCCGTCGGGCTCGCTGCCGGTGGTGGCGCTGATCTGCGCCATGGTCGGGGTCGACCCGGTCGGCATCGGCATGATCCTGGGAGTCAATCATTTCCTCGACATGTGCCGCACCAGCCTGAACGTGACCGGTGACCTGACCCTGGCGACGCTGGTGGCGCATGGCGAGCCCGAGGCAGTGCAGGAACGGGCCAGTAGCACCCGCGCCTGACTGATTCAACCGCGACAGCGCGGCCCCGGGGATGGGACAATAGGTCGCCCGAGCCACGGGCGACCTCACTGAAATCGCCCCCATGACGACGCCTGCCTCCAACAAGCCTGGCCGCCGCCAGCTCGCCAACGCCATTCGCTTCCTTGCCGCCGATGCGGTGGAAGCCGCCAAATCCGGCCATCCCGGCATGCCCATGGGCATGGCCGACATCGCCGAAGTGCTGTGGAACGATTACCTGGTCCACAACCCGAAGAACCCGAACTGGTTCAACCGCGACCGCTTCCTGCTGTCCAATGGCCACGGCTCGATGCTGCATTACGCGCTACTGCACCTGAGCGGCTACGACCTGCCGCTGGAAGAACTGAAGAACTTCCGCCAGCTGCACAGCAAGACCGCCGGCCACCCGGAGCGCAGCGAAACCCCGGGCGTGGAAACCACCACCGGCCCGCTCGGCCAGGGCCTGGCCAATGCGGTCGGCTTTGCGCTCGCCGAAAAGCTGCTGGCGCAGCGCTTCAACCGCCCGGAGCTTGAAATCGTCGACCACCGCACCTGGGTGTTCATGGGCGACGGCTGCCTGATGGAAGGCATCTCCCATGAAGCCGCGTCGTTGGCCGGCACCTGGGGCCTGGGCAAGCTGGCCTGCTTCTGGGACGACAACAAGATCTCCATCGACGGCAATACCGATGGCTGGTTCACCGACGACACGCCCGCGCGCTTCGAGGCCTATGGCTGGCAGGTGGTGCGCAACGTCAATGGCCACGACCCGGTCGAGATCAAGACCGCCATCGACACTGCGATGAAGGAAACCGGCAAGCCCACCCTGATCTGCTGCCGGACCACGATCGGTTTCGGCGCGCCCAACAAGGCCGGCAAGGAATCCGCGCACGGTGCGCCGCTGGGCAAGGACGAACTGGAAGCGACCCGCAAGGCGCTGGACTGGCCGTATGCGCCGTTCGAAGTGCCGGACGAAATCCGTGCCGGCTGGCGCGCGGACAAGACCGGGCTGGTCCGCGAGGACCAGTGGAATGCGCTGTTCGACCAGTACGCCGCGCAGCATCCCGAGCAGGCCGCCGAGCTGTCACGTCGTTCGCATGGCGACCTGCCGGATGGTTTCGCCGCTGCCGCCGATGCCTACATCGCCAAGCTGCAGGCCGAAGGCCATGTGGTCGCGTCGCGCAAGGCCTCGCAGATGGCCATCGAAACCTTCGCTCCGCTGCTGCCGGAACTGATCGGCGGTTCGGCCGACCTGGCCCATTCCAACCTGACCCTGTGGAAGGGCAGCAAATCGGTCGCCACGGACGATGCGGATGCCAACTACGTCTACTACGGCGTGCGCGAATTCGCGATGACCGCGATCAGCAACGGCCTGGCCCTGCATGGCGGCTTCGTGCCGTACGACGCCACTTTCCTGGTGTTCAGCGATTACGCGCGCAACGCGGTGCGCATGGGTGCGCTGATCCCCGCGCACGCCATCCACGTATACACGCACGACTCCATCGGCCTGGGCGAGGACGGCCCGACCCACCAGCCGGTCGAGCACCTGGCCTCGCTGCGCTACATCCCCAACAACGATGTATGGCGTCCCTGCGATGCGGTGGAATCGGCGGTGTCGTGGCGCGCGGCGATCGAACGCAAGGATGGTCCGAGCTGCCTGGTGTTCTCGCGCCAGAACCTGCCGCACCAGCCGCGCGAAGCCGCGCAGGTGCGCGATATCGCCCGTGGCGGTTACATCCTGGCCGATGCGCAGGGCACGCCCGACGTGATCCTGATCGCCACCGGCTCGGAAGTCGGCCTGGCCACCCAGGCCAAGGCCGCGCTGGAGGCGGAAGGCATCAGGACCCGGGTGGTGTCGATGCCATCCACCGATGTGTTCGATCGCCAGCCGGTCGAGTATCGCGAATCGGTATTGCCGAAGGCACTACGCAAGCGCGTCGCCATCGAAGCCGGGATCACCGATTTCTGGCGCAAGTACGTGGGCCTCGATGGTGCGGTGGTTGGTATCGACACCTTCGGCGCGTCGGCGCCGGCCGAGGCGCTGTACAAGCACTTCAACATCACCGCGGAGAAGGTTGTGGAAGCGGCGAAGTCGCTGGGCTGAATCGTACGTTCGAGCTTCCCCTTCAGGAACGTCATCCCGGCGAACGCCGGGACCCATCTTGAAGTCGCTGCGGCGATTGGAGCCTGTTGAGCCATCGCACTGGGTCCCGGCGTTCGCCGGGATGACGGCCTTGTTTTTGTTTTCTGGCTACTTTCTCGTTTCACTCAATCCGAGCGCAACCAGCCGGGCTTCTATTCTTTCGCTAAGGCTTTGCGGCTTCTCGAGCCCCATCCGCCTCATCGCTTCGCGGTCATCGCTGCGTGCAGCCAACGCACGCAGCACCGTGCGCAACTTCGAGTCGGCCGTCGCGGTATTCGACTTCAACCATCCCAGCGCTTTCACCAGCCGCTGTTCCACCTCGGTGAAATCGCTGCCCAGCGGATAGTCGGGCAGGGTGCCGTCGTTGCGGAAGGGGGTGAGCGCATCGCGCAGACGCTGCGGCGTGTTG
>JAKFDG010000539.1:0-4124 GCA_036677285.1 Pseudoxanthomonas sp. | reverse complement strand
TTGCGGGCCAATCCCGACGCATTCATCAACGGCAACATCAATCTCCTGAAGCAGGGCGCGGTGCTTCGCGTCCCGCCATCGGCCGAGATGGCGCAACTGGGCGAAGCCGAAGCCGCCGCGCTGGTGCGTGCGCAGGTGGCCGAATGGCGCCAGGCGCGCAGGCCGATTCCGCAACCGGTCGATGCCGCGCCCGCCACAGTGGCCGCGGCGCCGCCGCCGCGCACGCAGGCGGCCACTCCACGCGTTGCCGAAGCGCGTCTTGAAATCGCACCGCCGGCCGCCAGTGCGGCAACCCGGGCGGGCACACAATCCGGCATCGATGCCGAAGGCGAGGGCGACATGCTGGCGAACCAACAACTGACCCTGACCAAGGAAGAACTCGCCGCGCGCGAATCAGAAGTACAGGAGCTGCGCGCGCAGGTGGCGGAACTGGAAAGCCTCAAACAGCAGCAAGCCAAGCTGATCGCGATGAAGGACAGCGAACTGGCAGCGGCACAGCAACGTTTGGCGCAGAACCAGGGCGATGCCGCGCAACCCCTGTGGTTATGGGCGGGCCTGGGCTTGCTGGTGGCCGGCCTGGTGGTGGCATGGTTGATCAGCCGCCGCAAACAGGCCCCGCTGGCGCCGCGCAGCAGTTATGACAGCGCCGCCATGGTGGCGGCGATGCCGATTACGCCGGTCAAGGGCAATGCGCCGAAGCCCGCGGGCGAGGTCCGCGACGAGCGCACCGGACAAAACGATAGCGACGTTCCGGCCACACTTCCGGAAGTCGAAGAGGAGCCCGTGCCGCCTGCGGCCGCGGTTCCGCCCGTGACTCCCGTCCCGACCTGGACCGCAGCCGCTGCCAAGCCGACCTGGCACACGGGCGACATCGGCCTCGATGTGGGGTCGCTGAATGCTGCCCCGGCCGGTCGCGATCGCCTCGAACTGGCCATCGCCTACCTGGACCTGGGCGATATCGAAACCGCGCGCGACCTGCTCAACGAAGTCGTCGCCGGTGGCGATGACACCGCGCGCGACGAGGCCTATCAGCTGCTGCGCGAGATTGGCTGATCGCCGAGCCATGAGGCGTTGCTGATGCGTTATGCGTTGGGCGTCGAGTACGACGGCAGTGAATTCCGTGGCTGGCAGCGACTGGGCCCGCATGGCGAACCGGGCGAACCCACGGTGCAGGCCGCGCTGGAACTGGCGCTTTCATCCGTCGCCAACGCGCCGATCGAAGTGACCTGTGCCGGGCGCACCGACGCCGGCGTGCACGGGCAATGCCAGGTCGTGCATTTCGACAGCGACGCGCCGCGCGATCCGCGCAGCTGGACCCTGGGCACGACCACGCGCCTGCCGCCCTCGGTGTGCGTACGCTGGTGCGTGCCGGTGGCGGACGATTTCCATGCGCGCTTCTCGGCCCGTGCACGACGTTACCGCTACCGCATTCTCAATCGGGCGGTGCGCCCGGCGCTGGAGCGGCACATGCTGGGCTGGGAACGCCTGCCGCTGGACGCCGATGCCATGCATCGCGCCGCGCAGTCATTGCTCGGCGAACACGACTTCAACGCGTTCCGCACCGTGCACTGCCAGGCGCCGCACGCCAGGCGCGACCTGCAGGCGATCTCGGTCGTGCGCGGGGGTAAACAGGTAACGGTGGAAGTACAGGCCAATGCCTTCCTCCACCACATGGTGCGCAACATCGTCGGCTCGCTGTTAATGGTGGGACGGGGCGAACGGCCCGAGTCCTGGATCGCCGAGTTGCTGGCGGGCAGGGATCGTTCCCTGGCCGGACCCACCGCGCAAGCGGAAGGGTTGGTATTCCTCGGCCCCCTGTATCCTCCGGTCTGCGGCCTGCCGCCTGAGGTGACGTCGTGACCCACACCCGGATCAAGTTCTGCGGCCTGACCCGCGCCGAGGACGTGCGCCTGGCGGTCGAGCTGGGCGTGGACTTCGTCGGCCTGGTGTTCGCGCCGCACAGTCCGCGGCATCTGCTGCTTGGGCAGGCGCGCATGCTGCGCGAACTGGTGCCGGAGGAAGTCGCGGTGGTGGCGCTGGTGATGGACAACACCCAGGCGGACATCGACGCCGTGATAGCAAACGTCCAGCCGGACCTGCTGCAGTTCCACGGTGCGGAAGACGACGCCTTCTGCGCCAGCTTCGGTGTTCCGTTCCTGAAAGCCATCGCCATGGGCGGCGATGGTGAAGATGCGACGGCTGTGGCGACTGAATTCCCTTCCGCCTACGGCTACCTGCTGGATGGCCACGCGAAGGGCGAACCCGGCGGCAGCGGCCAGCGTTTCGACTGGAAGCGCGCGCCGCGGCTGGACAGGCCGGTCCTGCTGGCGGGCGGCCTCACCAGCGAAAACGTGGCTACCGCCATCCGTACCGCGCGGCCCTGGGGAGTCGACGTGTCCAGCGGCATCGAATCGGCACCGGGAATCAAGAATCCCGAGCGCATGCGTATGTTCCTTGACGAAGCCCGACGCGCCGACGCACAGCCTGATTGAGGATTGGGTCAGGCCAAATCGTTGGCCAGCTCGCGCCGAAGCCATCCGGCCAGCAATGAGATGCGCGCATCCGTTTCGTTGCGACGTGAGCAGAGAACCCATCGTCCCGGCGCTTCCACGAATCCCCAAGGAGCCACCAACCGCCCTGACGCAAGGTCCTCGCTGACCAACGGTTGCGGAGCGATCGCCACGCCCAGGCCGGCAACCGCCGCCTCGAGCAGGTAGTACAGGTGTTCGAAACCCGCGCCGAAGCCCAGGCTTCCCGCTTCCAGTCCATTGCTTCGTGCCCATGCCGGCCAGGCCTGCGGACGCGAGCTGGTATGCAACAGCGCTTCGCCCAGCAACACCGAGGCAGGCGCGTCGCGGAGCGAGTCGAAGCCGGCGTAGCGCGGACTCACCACCGGGCCGATCCTTTCGGCAGCCAGTTCATGCACCTGCCATCCCTGTGGGAATGGCGGTTCCGCAAGCAGCAGCGCGGCATCGAGGTCGCCCAATCGTGCGTCGAAATCGCCTTCGTGGACCACCAGATGCGGTTTCAGGTCCGGCAGTTCCTGACTGAGGCGCGGCAGGCGCGGAATGACCCAACGAGCTAACACGCTGCCCGGGCATCCCAGCACCAGCACCGAAGGCGCGCTGTCGCGATGCAGATCCGACCAGGTTTCCTCAAGCTGCAGGAAGGCCGTACTTGCGGCGTCGCGCAGGCGCAGGCCGACAGAGGTCAGGATCAAGCCTCGCCCCTGGCGGGCAAAGAGGGCTTTGCCCAACTCGCTCTCCAGCGCCTTTATCTGTCGGCTCACCGCGCCGTGGGTGACGTGCAGCTCGGCCGCCGCACGAGTCACGCTTTCCAGCCTTGCGGCGGCTTCGAACGCGTGCAGGGCATTGAGCGAGGGAAGTTTTCGGCTCATGGACAAGTGAGTTTAACTGACGTGTTATTCCAATTTTATGGCTTTATCGACAGTTTTGTGTGCGCTAAAGTGCTGGCCTTCAGCACCGCAGTCGCTACGATCTACCCATGAATCAAGCCAAGACCACCGATTACCACGCCTATCCGGACGCCAGTGGCCACTTCGGACGCTACGGCGGGCGCTTCGTCGCCGAAACCCTCATCGGTCCCTTGCAGGAACTCGCTGCGGCCTACGATGCCGCGCGCATCGACCCTGCCTTCATCGCCGAGTTCGAAAAAGACCTCAAGCATTATGTGGGTCGGCCGAGTCCGATCTACGAAGCCGAGCGCCTGTCGCGCGAAGTCGGCGGCGCGCGCATCCTGCTCAAGCGCGAAGACCTGAACCACACCGGCGCGCACAAGATCAACAACACCATCGGCCAGGCCCTGTTGGCCAGCCGCATGGGCAAGACCCGGATCATCGCCGAGACCGGCGCCGGCCAGCACGGCGTGGCCAGCGCCACCGTGGCCGCGCGGCTGGGCCTGGAATGCGTGGTGTACATGGGCGCGACCGACATCGAGCGCCAGAAGATCAACGTCTACCGGATGAAATTGCTGGGCGCGAGGGTGGTGCCGGTGACCTCGGGTTCGCAGACGCTGAAGGACGCATTGAACGAAGCCATGCGCGACTGGGTGACCAACGTGCGGGACACGTTCTACATCATCGGCACGGTCGCCGGTCCGGATCC
>JAKFDG010000538.1:0-16984 GCA_036677285.1 Pseudoxanthomonas sp. | reverse complement strand
CCGAACCGCCAGGACGTGCGCGACGGGATCATGGCCTACAAGATCGCCGCGCACGCGGCCGACCTGGCGAAAGGACATCCGGGCGCGCAGGTGCGCGACAACGCATTGAGCAAGGCGCGCTTCGAGTTCCGTTGGGAAGACCAGTTCCACTTGGGCCTGGATCCGGAGAAGGCCAAGGAATTCCACGACGAGACCCTGCCCAAGGACGCGCACAAGCTGGCGCATTTCTGCTCGATGTGCGGCCCGCACTTCTGTTCGATGAAGATCACCCAGGACGTGCGCGACTACGCCGCCGAGCACGGGGTCGAGGAGACCGCGGCGCTGGAGGCGGGGATGGAGGAGAAGTCCGCGGAATTCCGTGCACAGGGTGCGCAGGTGTATCGTCCCGAATAGGGGGCGAACCATGGCATCAGGGATCGACAGCGGTCACGACGCGATGCGCCAGCTGGCGATCCTGAACCGGATTGCCAGGATCGCCGTCGAGGACATGGAGCTGCGGCCGATGCTGCAGCGCGTGGTCGACACGCTGGCCGAGGAATTCCAGTGGGAGTTTGTCGCCTGCGCCGGCATCGATGCAGCGAGCCAGGAGTTCGTTTGCGAAGCGATGCACACCGAGTTGGAAACCGACATCGTCGTCGGGTACCGGCGCGCGCTCGGGTCGGGCGTCGTCGGCGAATGCGCGATTACCGGGCGCACGATCGACATCGGCGATATCCGCGACCATCCCAACTTCATCGATACGCTGCATGGCACGCGTTCCGAGTTGTGCGTGCCCGTCACGCACAAGGGCGAAGTGCTAGCGGTGCTGAACGCCGAGAGCAGACGCGTCGGCGCTTTCGGCGGCCAGCGCGCCTTGCTCGAGACGGTTGCGGACCAGATTGCCGGTGTCATCCGCGCGGCGCGGCTACTCGAGGCGCTGCAGCACGCGAACGCGCAGCTGCGGGGCGCCTACAAGGCCATGGAAAGCCTGTCGCAGCTCGACGGGCTGACCGGGTTGGCGAACCGGCGTTATTTTGACGAATGGACTGCGCAGGCGTTGGAGCGGGCTTCTGCCTCGCGTCGAGCGCTCGCGTTGTTGCTGGTGGATGTCGACCACTTCAAGGCCTACAACGATGGATATGGGCATCTGGCTGGCGACGCTTGCCTCAAGCAGGTTGCTTCCCTGCTTGCCTTCATGCTGGAAGGGACATCGATGCGACTGGCCCGTTATGGCGGTGAGGAGTTCGTCGTGCTGCTCCCGGACGTCGACCTGGCGGCTGCGCTCATCCAGGCGGAGCGACTCCGCCTGGCAATGGAAAGCCGCGCGTTTGAGCACCAATATTGCGGTCGCGGACTGGTGACGATCAGCGTTGGCGTGGCTGCCTGCATTCCGGACCCCGGGGCGCAGGCCGATGCGCTTCTGGTGCCGGCGGATGCCGCGCTCTACGATGCCAAGCGATCCGGACGGAACTGCGTGCGCGCGGCGTCGACAAGATCGCGATTGGACAATGAACAACCTGGAGAATGAAATGGGCAATGGCGGTGCTGTAGTCAAGGCCGGAATTAGTTTCGGAAGCGCGTTGGCGATGGTGATTTCGTGGACGGCGAACAAGTCGCTGCTCTGGGTCATCGTGCACGGCTTGCTGTCGTGGATCTATGTGATCTACTACGCGTTGGTCTATCACTTCAAAGGCGCGGCGTGAACATCAGGCGCTGGTTGCGGTGGCTGGTCGCGGCGCGGCGGCATCCGTCCGCATGGCTGCTCACGGTACAACTGCTGGGCGTGCTGTTGTATCCGCTGATGGAAGGCACCGATGCCGGG
This sequence comes from Pseudoxanthomonas sp., assembly GCA_036677285.1. GTDB lineage: Bacteria > Pseudomonadota > Gammaproteobacteria > Xanthomonadales > Xanthomonadaceae > Pseudoxanthomonas_A. The sequence goes on along the minus strand of JAKFDG010000538.1, from coordinate 15,183 downwards.
CGCGCGCTGTTCGGCGTGTTCGGCATCGTGGTGCTGGCGCTGGCGTTGTGGGTGGTCAACCGCAGCCCGTCCAGCCTGCGACTGGCGCTGCTGCTGGCGGTGCCGGCGGTGATCCTGTCGCTGGCCGCGGCGATCACCGACGACAACGACCTGCTGGTGTTCGCGCACCTGCTCGAAAGCGGGCTTTATTTCTATACGGCAGCCAGCCTGACCGCCTACATGCTGCAGGACCACAAGGTCAGCAGCGACGAACTGTTCGCCGCCGGCGCCACGTTCACCTTGCTGGCGTGGGCGTTCGCCTTCGCCTTCTCGGTGTGCCAGCAGTGGTACCCCGGAAGTTTCATCGCCGCGGTCAATCCGGACGCGCCGCGCAGCTGGATGGAACTGCTGTTCCTGAGCTTCAGCGTGCTCTCCGCGGTGGGCCTGAGCGACATCCTCCCGGTCCAGCCGCAGGCGCGCGCGCTGGTGATGCTGGAATCTTTCGCCGGGGTGATGTACATCGCGCTGGTGGTGTCGCGCTTGATCGGGCTGACCACGTTGCGGATGACGCATCGCGATATTGACCGGCGATAACACCAGGCGCGGAACGGAACGACGGCCACCTGTCGCGCGACGACTGCAGGATGGCCGCGCCATGAGTGTTAATTAATCGGCAAATCACGCCAATTTTTGTCAACAAGGACAACAACAACCATCAAATGCAGTCCATGCCCTGCGTGCCATCGTACGAACCATCGCGGAATGCGGCGTCGTTCGACAAGACAAGGGGAAAGACATGGACAGAAAACTTCTGGCGACCGCCATTTGCGCGGCACTTGCATGGCCGTTGACGACCGCGGTCGTCAACGCGCAGGAGACCGGGACCGAAAGCACGCAGGATCCCACGCCCCAGGATGGCGAGGATGTCGCCGAACTTGACCGCATATTGGTGACCGGGTCGCGCATCCCGCGAGTGCAACTGGAGACGGCCTCCCCGGTTATCACGATCACCGCCGAGGACATCGAGCGCCAGGGTTTCCGCAACGTCTCCGATGTGCTGCGTGCGCAGCCGCTGGCGACCGGCGCCGTGCAGGACAACCAGTTCGCCGGCAGTTTCACTTCCAACGCCACCACGATCAGCCTGCTGGGCCTGTCGCCCAGCTTCACCTTGGTGCTGATGGACGGCCGGCCCCTGGCCGACTATCCGCTGCTTTACAACGGCCAGAGCAACTTCACCGACCTGACCAGCATCCCGACCGCGATGGTCGACCGCATCGAGATCCTGCCCGGCAACCAGTCGTCGATCTATGGCTCCGCCGCGATTGCCGGCGTGGTCAACATCATCCTCAAGAAACACCTGGACGGCGTGCAGCTGGACGTGCGCGTCGGGGGCTATTCCGATGGCGGGGGAAGCAACAACCGTTTGCAGGTCACGGGAGGCAAGACCTGGGACAATTTGGATGTCACCTACGGCCTGCAGGCAAGTGAGCAAGATCCCATTTACATGCGGCAACGCGATTTCACGGATACGACCGACGACAACCCCAACCCGGACCAGCGTTACGGAAGCCGTACCTTCATCATCCTCAATGGCTTCACCGGCCAGTACGACGACCCGGGCGCCGGTTGCGATAACGTGGCCCATCTGTATGACGGCACGACACAGATTGATTTCCGCCCGGGCCGCGGTTTCTTCTGCGGCAGCCGCGCGCAGCCTGGTTACGCGACGCTACTCAATGAAGAAACCGGAATATCCGGCTACTTCAACTCCACCTATCGCCTCAATGACAACGCCAACCTCTACGCCAGCGTGTTGTACGGCGAGAACAAGGCCGAAAATGATTCCGGATCCCGATTCTGGGTGCCGAACTACAATGCGGGGACCGGCGGTTACATCTGGAACCAGACCGAGCAGACTCTTGAGACCTTCCAGCACATCTTCGCGCCGGAAGAACAAGGCGTCACCAACTTCACCACGAAATCCAAGTCCTACAGCCTCGCCTTCGGCATCAATGGCACCATCGGAGATTCCGGTTGGGACTACGATGCGTACTACAGCCGTTCCGGTTATGAAGTGGTATCCGACCAGCTGTGGCCGCTGGTGGACGAGATGGATGCGTTCTTCCAGGCGCAATTCCTGGGCCCGCAACTGGGAACCTATTACGGATACCCGGTATACGAGCCCAACAAGCCGGCTTTCTATCAATCGATCACCCCGGACCAGTTCCGTGCGTTCTCGCGCAACATCCACAACAACTCCTCCACCTGGACGCACAACGTCAACCTGCAACTGACCAATGCCGACCTGTTCCAGATGCCGGCCGGTCCCGTGGGCATGGCCGCGGTGCTGCAAGCCGGCTACCAGCACTGGGACAACCCGGTCGACCCAGGCGTGGCAGGCGATGATTTCTTCGGGCTCAGCGGCACCAGTGGCCAGGGTGACCGCTCCAACTATGCGCTGGGCGTGGAGTTCAGCGTCCCGTTGTTGAAGACCCTGACGGCCAGTCTGTCCGGACGTTACGATTCGTACGACAACATCGACGCCGGTTCCGACTCCAAGGTGACCTACAAGCTCGGGCTCGAGTTCAGGCCGATCGACAGCCTGCTGATCCGCGGCAACTACGCCACCGCGTTTCGTGCGCCGGACATGGGCTACATCTTCACCGGCGGCAACGGCTTCTTCGCGACGCAGACCGATTACTACAAGTGCGAGACCTACGGCCCGGCGGAGGACTGCCCGTTCGAGGGGTTGTCGCTTGAAGGCATACAGGTTGCCAACCCGGACCTGGAATCGATCACCGCCAAGTCCTACGGGTTCGGTTTCGTGTGGTCTCCGAGCAGCAACTATGAGCTTCACGCGGACTACTACAACATCAGGATCGACGACGAAGTGCTTCCGCAGTCGTTCAACAGGACGTTGTTCGACGAGAACGAATGCCGGCAAGGTCGGTTGGACATCAATTCACCGACCTGCGTGGATGCGCTGTCGCGGGTGCAGCGTGGGCCGCTCAATCCCAATCCCGCGTTGAGCGAGGCCGTGCAGCTGGTCACCATCAGGGCCATCAACATCGCCGAGGAGCAGATTTCGGGCATCACTGCCGGAGGCATGGCGCGATTCGACTGGGGCAGGTTCGGCGAAGTCACGTTCGGGCTGGACTACAACGTGACCCTCGATCACACCACGATCACTTTCCCGGGTGATCCGGAGTTCGACCTGCTCTCGCCGCAGCAGGCGCTGAGCGCGGAGTTCAAGAACGTACTCACCGGCGACATCAGCTGGGAGAAAGGCGACTGGTCTACGAACCTGCATGCCATCCGCTACGGATCGTTGCCCAATTACGCCGCGCAATTCGGCGTGGACACCACGCCGGGCACGTCACAAGGCCGGGTCGGCGCGCACGAGGTCTACAACTTCAGCGTCAGCTACGATGTGACCGACAACAGCTCGGTGAGCCTGACTGTCAACAACGTGCTGAACGAGGAGCCGCCGTACGATCCCACCTACGACGGTTCGCAGGGTTTCGCGCCGCCGTTCTACAACATCTTTGCGTACAACGGCTATGGACGCGCTTTCTGGTTGCAGTACCGGATCGATTTCGGCGCCAAGTGACGGGAGTGGATGGAAGGAAGAGGCCGGCAACATGCCGGCCTCTTCTTTTCCCCCAGGATCAGGATCGCGTCAGGGACTGACGCAGGGGTTCGAGCTGGGCTTCGTACCGGCGCCATTCCCCCAGCGCGCGCTGGTGGATCGGCGCGCGCACCTGGGCGCTGCTCAGGGTCGACACCGGCGCGGTGTTGCGGGTCGTGTCCACGCAGTCCGCTTCGTAGGGAAGCCCGCAAAATCCCAGCACGCGCCTGGCCACGCCTTCGGTGTCGCGGACCAGCTCGTCGTAACCGATGTCCAGCACGAACCCCGGTGCGACCCGATGCCAATGCTGCATCAGGCGCCGGTACAGCCCATGGTGGTGCGCAAGCGCGTCCAGGTCGTAGCTGTAGGCATAGGAATCACCGAACAGGGCGCGGTAGTTGGAAAAGCACACGTCCATCGGGTCGCGGATCATGTGCAGTACTTTCGCCTGCGGCAACGCGCGACGGATGCACCCCACCAGCATGAAGTTCGGCGGCAGCTTGTCCACGTAGAAGCGCCGTCCCTGCGCGCGCCACTGGGTCTGCTCAAGGTAACGACGGCCGAGCAGGGCGAAGTCCAGTCGCGGAACATCGCCCAGCAATTCCTGGTCGAGCAGCGCGTGGCCATGGCGATCGGCGGTCCAGCGCAGCTGCCGCGGCAGATCAGCGAGTTCGCCCGCCGGCGCCACCATCGAGTGGTTGCCGAGGATGCGTTCCAGCAGCGTGGTGCCGGAGCGGGGCATGCCAACGATGAAGACGGGTACGGATCCCCGCGGCTGCGTTTCGCCGGAGGACGGGATCTCCGAATCGAATCGTTCGATGAGCGCATCGAACAGGGCCTGTTCGGCTTCCGCGTCGTAGCCGAGCCGACGATGCATTACCTCGTTGCCACGTCGCAACGCTTCCCATGCCTCGGCGAAATTCCCGGTGTCATCCAGCTCCTTGTGCAGGGCGAATTCAAAGGCCGCATGGTCCTCCGTGCCGGGCGCCACCGACGCCAGTCGCGTGCGGATGAAATCGATGTGGTTGCTGGCATGGGTCTGCCTGCGAACCCGCGCCAGGGTCAGCGAAGCGCGGCCGAAAGTGGGTCCCATCGCCAGGCAGGATTCCATTCCGGCTTCGGCTTCGGCGATGCGGCCATTGAACTGCAGTTGCAGGGCATGGAAGTAGCGGAAATCCGCGCTGTCCAGGCCCAGGCCCCGCGCCCGCTCCATCAACGCCAGCGCTTCGGCATGCAGGCCGAGGCCCTGCTGGACGTGGGCCAGGGCCAGTAATGCCGGGGCCGAGCGCGTGCGTGCGATTTCGGGGTGGCGCAGGCATGCAAACGCGGCCTGGGTCTCGCCCAGCTTGGCCAGGGACTGGGCGACGCGGCAGATCGCCTGCGCATCGTCCGGAAGCGCGAACGCGGCGAACCGCAGCTGTTCGACTGAATCGCGCACCTTGCCTTCGGCCAGGAACAAGCTGGCCAGGAGCAGGCGTGCGGACACGGCGTCCGGATATCGTTGCAGCAGCGTGGCCAACCCGGATTTGGCCGGCTCCCAGCGGTGCGCGGCGATGTGATGCTGCGCCTGCAGCCACAATTCCCGGTCCGCGGGAGTCATTTGCTGGACCCGATGCCGGGCGCAGCCGTTCCTGGCGGCGTGGAAACTGATCTACGGCCCGGCATTTCCAGTCTTCGCATGGTCGTCCGGAGGACATTATGTCCTTGCGGGCTTGCGATCCACTGCGTGGAATGGCTGCCATGGGCGTTTTCGCCAATCCGCCAAGGTATGCAAACCGGGTGCCTCTCCAACGCATGCGGCGGCAGAGCATGAACTAGGCCACACTGGATTTCCTGATCCGATACCTACGGCACATGCAGGGCCGAAGCCGGCCCCCGGATGCTGGCACATGCCGGTTCATGTTCATGATGATGCGCGCATGCGCGACGAGGCTCGTTCCACGGGCAAAAAATTGCGCCGGAAGGCGCAATGGGGAAGAGTCTTGTGCAAGCGGAGAGAGTATCGCCTGCGACTCGTTATCCGGGATCTAGTGGCGACCACTCTAGCCATGGATGCGCGCCCGGCGTTATTCACCACGCCAACGCGCGTTTTGCTTATCTTGTCGGAGCCGTTACCGGATCACGCCTGCGACTCCGTCGTCCTGCAAACTACTGAACATTGAATCGGAATCCACAATTCCCCCATGTTGAACCCCCGCGCCCATCCACTGCATCAGGAATCAGACCGGTTGAAGGTCGGCGATTACGTGGTCGACCTTCCGCGGCGGGAGGTGATCTCGCCGTCGCAGGCAGAGCCTGTCAGGCTGACGGTCAAATCGCTGCACGTATTGCTGGCGCTGGTGGGCCAGCACGGCAAGGTGGTCAGCCGCGAAGCGCTGCTCGAATGGGTGTGGCCCGACACCATGCCGACCGACGATGTCCTGACCCAGGCCATCGGCCAGCTGCGCAAGGCGTTCAGCGACGATCGCGATGCCCCCCGTTACCTGGAAACCATCTCCAAGGGCGGTTACCGGTTGCTGGCGCCCGTGGAATGGGTCGATGCCGACGAGGTGCGGGCCGCGGATGCGGCCGCACGGAACATGGAAGCGGAAGTTGCCGCTTCCGCGGTTCCCGTAGCCACGCCGCGCGCAAGCCGGCGCATTGCGATCGTCGCGATCGTTGCGATCATCGCCGTGGTTGCGGGTGGAGGCGCCTGGTACCTGGCACAACGCGATGCGCCCGCCGCAGCCACTACGGTCGCAGCGGCCTACAACAAGGAGCAAGTCCCGGCCAAGCCGCTGGAATTCATCACCATAACCTCCCGGCCCGGCAGGGAAACCAGTCCGAACCTGTCGCCGGATGGCGCGATGGTGGCCTACGTGCAGGCGGACGAAAAAGGCCATGGCGCGATCATGCTGCAGACCACGTCGCATGTGCCGGGGCAGCAGCTGACCCGTCCACCGCCGGGTTACAGCGACGAGATGCCGGTCTGGTCGCGCGATGGACGCCGCCTGGCCTTCGTGCGCTACAACCCCAGCAGCGGCTGCGAGATCATGGTGATCGCTGCCAGCGGCGGCAGCGAGCGCAAGCTGGCCGATTGCTTCGCCGGCAGCGCCGCCGGTTATGACTGGGCCCCGGACGACAGCGGCCTGTTGATGGGCGGGCCGGTCAAGGTGCCCGGTGAGTCCAGCAGTCCCTTGCGTCTGCTCGACATCGCCAGCGGGCAGTGGCGGACGCTGAAGTACGGCATCGCCGTGGGCGACATCGACATGGATCCCGGGTATTCGCCGGACGGACGCTGGATCGTGTTCCGGCGCAACATCTCGCTGTCCGATCTGTGGAGGATGCCGGCCGCAGGCGGCACGCCGCAGCGCCTGACCAAGGTCAAGGGCGATATCCGCGGGTGGGATTGGCTGCCGGATGGCAGCGGGCTGCTCTTCAGCCTGGTCGGCGGCGGCACCGGTATGTACCGCTACGACATGGCGTCGCGCGACCTCACCTTCCTGGAAATGAGCGAGTTCGGGGACGCGCCCGATATCGCACAACGATCCCCGTCGATGGTGTTCACCCTCGACCAGACCACTTCCGGCATATTCCGCTTCACCCTTCCCGCCGTACCTGGCGGCAAGGTGGGCAAGGAGCGGGTGCTTGCCTCCAGCGGCTCCGAGATGATGCCCGCCCCTTCGCCGGATGGACGCACGCTGGCCTTCATGTCCGACCGCGGCTCGCGCCTGGAATTGTGGCTGGGCGAACTGGACAACCCGGACAATGCCCGGCCGATCGAGTCCTTCATGCCGGTGCCGCGGCACATCCCGGTCTGGTCGGCGGATGGCAGCCGCCTGCTGGTTGTCGGCATGAACGGCCACCAGCAGGCGCTTTACGAAATCGATGCGCAGAGCGGACGCGCGCAGCTGTTGCCGGTGCCGGCGCCCACGCCCATCTACGCCGCCTACACCGATGATCCGGATCGCCTGCTGGTCGGTTCCGACAGCGGCGAAGGCCGTTTGCGGGTGGTGCTGTACGACCGCACGAAGCAACCCTGGCGCGAGTTGGCGACGCTGCAGGACGTGGCGCTGGTCCGCTTCGACGCGGCGCGGCACCAGGTTTATTTCACCCGCATGACCAAGCCCGGCATCTGGCGCATGGACCCGAAGTTGCGAAACGTCGAAGTGCTGGATGCGTACCGGCCACGCATTCCGCGCGAGTACAAGAGCTGGAATGTCGGTGCGGAAGGTCCGTATTTCCTGGACTGGAGCGAAAAGTGCGGGAGTGGCTGGACGAAGATGGGTACGCCCGAATCGCAGCCGCCGTTGTGCCTGGACCCCGAGGGGGAAGCATGGCCGATTTCCCCGGGTGTGGACCTGGGCGGGAAGTCGGTTTACATCACCATGAACACTTCCAGCAACGCAGACATCGGCTGGGCCGACCTGTCCGCCATGACTTCCGGCACGGTCGTAGCCAAGCCGTCGACGCGATGACGCCATCGGCAATTTCTGGCAAGCCATTGAAGCGCAATGGTTTCGGCGCGCGATGGAAAGATATCGGAAAAAATTCGGGCTGATTTCCTGAGATTCGGAGCCGCTTGAATCAAACCAATGGCCAAATCCCCAACAGGAACTGGCCATGAAGATGCAAACCGCCTGGATCGACCGCAACCAGTTGCTGGAAGCAGCGGGGGAATTCAACAGCCCGGAACTGCTCAGCGTGGTGGCTGCAAGCCGCACCGGCAGCATCGTCGTGCAGGCGCCGCTGGTTTCGTTCTGGGTGGTGGTGCGCGGCAGCGCCGACCTGGATGCCAGGGAAGGCCGCTTCCATCTACAGGCGGGGGAATGGGTCGTGCTGGAACCCGACTCGCGTCCTTCCGTCTACGCCAGCCGCGCCAGCCTGGTGCTCGGGGTCACGATGCCCCTGCCGATGCGCACGCGGATCAAGCAGTTCACGCACCTGGACCTGCATACCGGACGGGGCAGGCTGGGCAGGGGCGAGATGCGCCAGTGCCTGCACCTGTGGCGGGAGACCGGATTGTTCGCCAAGAGCGGTCGCGTGGTCGCCAGCGACGAAGTGAATCCGCTGGTGCCGTTGCTGCGCCACATCTGCAACGTGCAATACGACTTCAGGCGGTTGATCGACCATTGCCCGGGGCGTTCGTTGCGGCGCAAGAGCCAGGTGTTCGACCGCATGCAGCGCGCGCGCCTGTTCCTGGAAGGGAACGTGGACCGCAATGTGCGCCTGGCCGAGCTGGCCGAGCTGAGCAACGTCTCCACCTGGTATTTCACCAAGATATTCCACGCCCTGTACGGCGAGGGACCGCAGGCCATGGCCGCGCGCCTGCGCCTGAGTCACGCCGCCGAACTACTGGCCAATACCAGTCTGTCGGTCAGCGAAGTCGGCGCGGTGTGCGGGTTCGAGAACAACTGCAGCTTCTCCCGCGCCTTCCGCGAACGCCACGGGTTGCCGCCCTCCATCTATCGCCTTAACGCCAAGTCTGTTGCGGAAGACTATGCCAACCCGCACGACTCCGGACGCAAGGCAGTCCTCGTCTTCGGTACGTGACTTCGTCATGCGCTGACGCACTCATTACGTCGGGAGCGAAGTTCTCCTTCAACGGAATGGCAATACCGCATAAGCAAGAAATTGCCCCGGCATGACCGGGGCCTTTTCGTTGCGAAATGGGGATCGGACCCTGCGGCCGCTGCTACGGCGCGCGCTTTACTCTTGCTCCGGCGGTCAGCACACTTGCGCCCTGCCGTTTTGCCGGTCTAGATTGCAATGAAGCTGCAAGTCCCGTTCATCCAACTGCCGATACTGTTCGACGCTGCGGCCCTGGCCGAGGAAATCGCGGCGATCGATACAAGACACTGGCGCGGCCGCACCAACGTGGACGACGGCAACAGTGCCCTGACCCTGATTACGACCGGGGGCGATCCGGACAACGACGAGCTTGCGGGGGAAATGCGCCCGACACCCGTGCTCGAGCAATGCCCCTACCTGATGCAGGCGCTGGATGCATTGGGTGCGACCTGGGGCCGGGCCAGGCTCATGCGCCTTTCCGGGCAGGCCGAGGTCAAGCCACACGTGGATATCAACTATTACTGGCGCGAACGCATGCGCGTGCATATTCCCGTCGTCACCACGCCTTCGGTGCGTTTCCAGTGCGGCGACGGCGAGATCAACATGGCCGAAGGCGAATGCTGGATCTTCGACACTTGGCGCCGGCACCGCGTGGTCAACGCGGGCAACGACACACGTATCCACCTGGTGGCGGATACCGTGGGCGGCGATCGTTTCTGGGATCTGCTGACGGCGGGCAGGCCGCCCGGCCAACGCGGCCCCGAATGGCAACCCCGGCTGGTATCGCCCGGTGACCTGTCCAGGCGGCCGATGCTCGATTTCGAAACCGTGAACGCGCCCGTGGTGATGACGCCGTGGGAAGTGAGGGAACACATCGTGTTCCTGCTCGGGGAAGCGGTGCCCGATTCCCGGCTGGCTGCGATCCAGGCCGCGCTGCTGGCGTTCGCGCGTCGCTGGCAGGCGCTGTGGTCGTGCTACGGGGAGCGCAGCGAAGGTTGGCCGCGATACCGGGAGCTGTTGCAGGCGACGCGGTCCGAGCTGGTCGCCAAGGGCATCGATGCGATCGGTCTGCGCAACGAAGTCGGCCTGATGCAGGCACTGTCGTCGTACGTGCTCGACATGGCGCTGGCCGACCACGACACCCGCAGCAAGGAAGCGAAGCTGGACCGGCACGGCGCGGCGCCCCATCTGGGCGCGGTATCGGTGTCGGAGCCGTCCGCCGTGGTGGCGGGCAAGGCGCGGCGCGATGACGCGTTCGACCGGCCGGTGTTCATCGTCAGCCCACCACGATCCGGTTCGACCTTGCTGTTCGAGACACTGGTGAATGCACCCGGTGTCTACACCATCGGCGATGAAAGCCACCAGTTGATCGAAGGCATACCCGGGCTGGCCCCGTCACAGCGCGGCCATGGCTCGAATCGATTGCTCGCCGAAGATGCGTCGCCGGAAATCGCAGCCCGCCTGCACGACAGGTTCCTGGCGGGCCTCAGGGACCGCGAAGCGCGCCGGCCCGACGTTGCGCAGAACCTGCGCTTGCTGGAAAAGACGCCGAAGAACGCGCTGCGCATCCCGTTCCTGAGCGCGGTTTTCCCGGACGCGCGTTTCATCTATCTGCACCGCGATCCGCGCCAGGTATTGGGAAGCATGATCGATGGCTGGCAATCCGGGCGCTTCGTGATGTATCCGGGCCTGCCAGGCTGGCAGGGATTGCCGTGGTCGTTCCTGCTCACGCCCAACTGGCGCGAGCTGTCGGGCCAGCCGCTGGGTGAAGTGGTCGCGCAGCAGTGGGATTGCACCATGCGCATCCTGCTGGACGACCTGGAAGCGCTGCCGCCGGAGCGGCGGATCGCGATCGACTACGGCCAGTTCCTGGCCGATCCGCAGGCACAGGTCGCGCGTCTGTGCGACTGGGCCGGATATGGCTGGGATCGCGTACTGGGCAAGGAGCTGCCTCATTCCCGTTACACGACCTCGTCGCCCGATCCGGAAAAATGGCGGCGTCACGCCGGCGAGATCGAGCCGCGGCTGCGGGAGCTGCAAGCCACGGTGGATCGTGCGGCCCGCATGGCGGACCAGTAGGGCGAGATGCGATTACGGACGGGACGTCCTTCCGGCAGGAAACGCCGGATACCGCATCTCCGCGTCGATCAGAACTTGGGCTTCTCGACGGCCGCTTCGTAACGGGCCATCGACTGGCGCAGGATGTCCTTGGCTTCGGCAGCGTCGCCCCAGCCATCCAGCTTCACCCACTTGCCCTTCTCCAGGTCCTTGTAGTGCTCGAAGAAGTGGCCCAGGCGTTCCAGCCAGTGCGGCGAGACCTGGCCGATGTCCTCGATGTGGGCGTAGCCGTTGAACACCTTGGTGGCGGGCACGGCCAGGATCTTCTCGTCGCTGCCGGCTTCGTCGGTCATGCGCAGCACGCCGACCGGGCGGCAGCGGATCACCGAGCCGGGGATCAGCGGGAGCGGCAGGATCACCAGGATGTCGGCCGGGTCGCCGTCGCCGCACAGGGTGTGGGGCACATAGCCGTAGTTGCAGGGGTAGCGCATGGGGGTTGAGAGGATGCGATCGACGAAGATCGCGCCACTTTCCTTGTCCACTTCGTACTTCACCGGTTCCGAATCCTTCGGGATTTCGATGACGACGTTGATTTCTTCCGGCGGGTTGTTGCCGGTGGAAACGTGGTCCAGACCCATGGTTTGCTCCAAAACGTGCGAATGCGAGGGCGGGCATTCTACGCGGTTGGGTGTTGCGCTGCAGCAGCCGGGCTCCGGGTAGAAATGAAAAAGGCGGCCGAAGCCGCCTTTCCCCATTCTTCGCAAGGTGTCCGGGACTAGTCGAGGCTGACTTCCACCCGACGGGCTTCCTCGGCTCCGCCATCGCCGGTAGTCACCGCCGGCTTGCTCAACTGGATCCGTTCCTCGGCGATGCCATTGGTCACCAGCCATTGCTGCACCGCCATCGCGCGTTGCTTGGCCAGCTCCTCGTTCGCGGCCAGGTCGCCGCTGGGGTCGTGGTAGCCGGAAACCCGGGCCGTGCGTGCCGGGTCGGCATGCAGGGCGCCGAGTACGCCGGCCAGCGTAGCGCTGGCATCCGCAGGCAGCACCACCGAACCCATGTCGAAGTACAGCTTGGCGACGCCGCCCGTGGCGGGTGCGGCCGGCGCATGGATCGCCGCCTGCGCACCGCCCGCTTCAGCGGAACCTCCCAGCCAGCCGTTGACCGGCAGCACCGGCACCAGCAGCAGGGCGACGATGTTGATGATCTTGATCAGCGGGTTGATCGCGGGGCCGGCGGTGTCCTTGTACGGGTCGCCGACGGTGTCGCCGGTGACCGCGGCCTTGTGCGCCTCGGACCCCTTGCCGCCGTGGTGACCATCCTCGATGTATTTCTTGGCGTTGTCCCAGGCGCCCCCACCGGTGGTCATCGAGATGGCGACGAACAATCCGGTGACGATGGTGCCGATCAGCAGGCCGCCCAGCGCCTGCGGACCCAGCAGCAGGCCGACGATCACCGGCACCGCGACCGGCAGCAGCGAGGGAACGACCATTTCCTTGATCGCCGACTTGGTCAGCAGGTCAACGGCCTTGCTGTAGTCGGGTTTGCCGGTGCCGTCCATGATCCCCGGGATCTCGTGGAACTGGCGGCGCACTTCCACCACCACCGAGCCCGCCGCGCGGCCCACCGCTTCCATGGCCATCGCGCCGAACAGGAACGGGATCAGTCCGCCGATCAGCAGGCCGATGATCACCATATGGTTGGAAAGGTCGAAGGTCGTCGCTGCGTGAGCCAGCCCCGCGGCCGATGCCTTGGCGGCGCCGATCGTGTCGAGGTTGTGCGTGTAGTCGGCGAACAGCACCAATGCGGCAAGCGCCGCCGAGCCGATCGCGTATCCCTTGGTCACCGCCTTGGTGGTGTTGCCCACCGCGTCCAGCGGATCGGTGATGTTGCGGATTTCCGGCGGCAGCTCCGCCATCTCCGCGATGCCGCCGGCGTTGTCGGTGATGGGACCGTATGCGTCGAGCGCGACGATCATGCCGGCCATCGACAGCATCGAGGTCGCGGCGATGGCGATGCCGTACAGGCCGCCGAGCGATTGGGCGCCCCAGATCGCAGCGCATACCACCAGCACCGGCAGTGCGGTCGACTTCATCGAGATGCCCAGGCCGGCGATGATGTTGGTGCCGTGCCCGGTGGTCGAGGCGGCTGCGATGTGCTGCACCGGCTTGAACTGGGTGCCGGTGTAGTACTCGGTGATCCACACGATCAGGCCGGTCAGCACCAGTCCGATCAGCGCGCAGGCGTAGAGGTTCATCGCGCCGTAGCTGTTGTCGCCCATCAGCATCGTGGTGACCGGATAGAACAGCGCCGCCGAGACCACGGCCGATACGATCACGCCCTTGTACAGCGCGCCCATGATCGAGCCGCCTTCCTTCACCTTGACGAACAGCGCGCCGATGATCGAAGCGATGATCGACACGCCGCCGAGCACCAGCGGATACAGCACCGCGTTGTGGCCTACCTGGTCGATCATCAACCCGCCCAGCAGCATGGTGGCGATGATGGTTACCGCGTAGGTCTCGAACAGGTCCGCCGCCATGCCGGCGCAGTCGCCGACGTTGTCGCCGACGTTGTCGGCGATCACCGCCGGGTTGCGCGGGTCGTCTTCCGGAATGCCGGCTTCGACCTTGCCCACCAGGTCCGCGCCGACATCTGCGCCCTTGGTGAAGATGCCACCGCCGAGGCGGGCGAAGATGGAGATCAGCGAAGAACCGAAGGCCAGGCCGACCAGCGCGTGCAGCGCGGGTTCACCGGTGATGCCCATGCGTCCCAGCACCACGTAATAGCCGGCCACGCCGAGCAGGCCCAGGCCGACCACCAGCATGCCGGTGATCGCGCCGCCGCGGAAGGCGACGTCCATCGCCGCGCCGATGCCCTTGCGCGCGGCTTCGGCGGTGCGCACGTTGGCGCGCACCGAGACGTTCATGCCGATGTAGCCGGCCGCGCCCGAGAGCACCGCGCCGATCAGGAAGCCGATCGCCGTGGGCCAGTTGAGGAAGAATCCGACCAGCACGAACAGCACCACGCCGGCGATGGCGATGGTGGTGTATTGCCGGTTGAGGTAGGCGCTGGCGCCTTCCTGGATCGCCGCTGCGATCTCCTGCATGCGCGCGTTGCCTGCGGGCTGTTTCAGGATCCAGCGTGCGGAAATGATGCCGTAGAGAATCGCAATCGCGGCGCAGACCAGCGCCAACGTCAAACCGTGTTCTTGCAGCATGACCCCTCCCAAGGTTGTGGATGACATCCAGCGAACCGCTTGAGGAACGTCCAACGCGACAACCGGGCAAGTCACTCGAACCGTGCAGCGGACTTGACGACTGCCGGGCACAATTCGATGCGCCTGCAGCCCGTGTCGCGGTGTGTTCAGCAATCCCTGGAGCCCCCCGAGTATGACCGGATGGTCCCGCAGCCGCCAGACGGCGGGCGAGGTTCAGCCGGGCCGTGGCAGCCTGCGGCCCTTGAGATCTGCCGGAGAACCCCATGCGATTGTTTCCGTTCCTGCTCGCGGCCAGCGTCCTTGCGGCCTCATTGTCTTTGTCGGCCGCCGAGCCCAAGCCCGAAATCCAGCGAGATACCGGCACGCCGCAGGCCGTGGGCAAGGTCCACACGCTGCGCACCATTCCCGAGGCCTGCGCACGCCTGGAGGGCGTGTTCACTGCCGATGCGGCGCAGCCTTACAAGTACGCGGTGGTCCGCACCAGTCCGCAGTGCCAGCCGCGTGCGCACTTCGTCGATTACGGCAAGGCCAAGCCATCCGAAGCGGCGGGGTGGAAATTCAACGATGCGATCCGCGTTCCCAGCGCGGCATGCGCCTCGCAGCAGGCCGTGGTGCGGGTGTGGCGCAAGCCGGTGGACAACACGCCAAAGCTGGATGGGCAGGGCAGCGCACGCATCTACCTGCAGGACGCCAAGCAGGATGCGGCGGCGGGCAAGAAACTTCCCGCGGTATCGATGTATGCGGCGGA
>JAKFDG010000537.1:0-5853 GCA_036677285.1 Pseudoxanthomonas sp. | reverse complement strand
TCCAAGTACTACGTCGCGCATCCGACCTTCCCGCTGGACAAGATCGCGGGCGTGATCAACATCGACGCGATGTCGGTGGCGGGCAAGGCCCGGGACATGACCGTGACCGGTTTCGGCAGCTCCGAGCTCGAGGACATACTCAAGCCGATCGCCACCGCACAGGGCCGCACCTTGCACAGCGAGTCCTCGCCGCAGAGCGGTTTCTATTTCCGCTCCGATCACTTCAACTTCGCCAAGGCGGGCGTGCCGGCGCTATACACCGACGGCGGCGAAGACCTGGTCGAAGGTGGCGTCGAGGCCGGCAGGAAGGCGGGCGAGGACTACGGCGACAACCGTTACCACAAGCCCGCCGACCAGTTCGACGCGGCGACGTGGAAGCTGGACGGCACCGTCGACGACCTGAATGCGCTGTACGGCGTAGGCAAGGAACTCGCCGCCGGCGACAAGTGGCCGAACTGGTACGCGGGCAATCCGTTCAAGGCCGCGCGCGACAAGATGATGCAGGGCAAGCCGGCGGTCGCGAAGTAACCTTCCCCTTGCGGGATGGACCAAGAAATACGATGGCGCCTTCGGGCGCCGTTTTCTTTTGGCTTGCGCTACGCTATGGCCACTTCCGGGGAGAAAGACATGTCCATCGCCTACTGGTGCATCCTGATCGCTGCATTGCTGCCCTATTTGTGGATATCCGTCGCCAAGGGCTCAGGCGAGCGCTACAACAACCGTGACCCACGCGGCTGGCAGGCCAAGCAGACCGATCAGCGCTCGCATCGCGCCCATGCCGCGCACCTCAACGGATTCGAATCCTTCCCCGCCTTCGTCGCCGGCGTGCTGATGGCGCAGCTGGCCAGCGTGGATCACGGCACGATCAGCGTGCTCGCGATCGTCTTCGTCATCGCCCGCGTGCT
Organism: Pseudoxanthomonas sp.; assembly: GCA_036677285.1. Taxonomy (GTDB): domain Bacteria; phylum Pseudomonadota; class Gammaproteobacteria; order Xanthomonadales; family Xanthomonadaceae; genus Pseudoxanthomonas_A. The sequence goes on along the minus strand of JAKFDG010000537.1, from coordinate 4,948 downwards.
GCATGGCGTGTTCTACCTTTCCAACCAGCACGCGCTGCGCAGCCTGGTATGGTTCGTCGGTTTCGCCAGTGCCATCGCGCTGATCGTGATGGCGGCGCTGAAAATCGCCTGACGACCAGGCTTCTGTAGGAGCGACGCAAGTCGCGACCGAATTCCTCGCCGTCTCAGTCGCGACTTACGTCGCTCCTACAATCTCCCGGTCCCAACCGAACAACTCGAACACCTTCCCCCACTCCGCATCCAGCGGTGCCACCGCTTCGATTCGCTGACCTGTCACCGGATGGACGAACGTCAACCGTGATGCATGCAGCAGCATGCGGTGCACGCCGCGCATGCGGAACTCTCGGTTGTGGCGGCCGTCGCCATGACTGGTGTCGCCGATCATGTGGTGGAACGCGTGCTTGAGGTGGCGACGGATCTGGCGGAAACGCCCCGTGTCGGGCCGGCAGCGCAACAGCGCGTAGCGCGAAGTCTCGAATCCCGCCGAAGGCACCGGCAGTTCGCCGGTCGCCAGGCACGTGAAATGCGTGAGTGCGGGTTTCTTTTCCGGCTTGCCCGGACCGCCATCGAGCGGATGGTCGATGCTGAAACTTTCCTCCGGCCAACCCCGGCACACCGCGAGGTATTCCTTGTCCACGTCGCCCGCCATCAGCGCCTTGCCCAGCGCGCTGGCCGTGTCGCGATCGAAGGCCAGCAGCAGGCAGCCGCTGGTGGCGCGATCCAGGCGATGGATCAGGAAGATCGGTTTTCCGAATTGCTCGCGCAGGCGATCGGCAGCGAAATCGGTCTCGCCACGCGCCAGCTTGCTGTCGTGGACCATCAGCCCGGCGGGCTTGTCGATGACAGCGAGGTATTCGTCGGCATGCAACACCCGCAGTTTCATTGACGTGACGCCAGCGCAGCCATCCATCTAGCTCAGGCCATGCCGCAGCCACATGACCGCTTCGATCTCGCTGGAAAAAACCCGTGCGTTCATCCCGGCTTCCAGCGCGAAGATCTCGCAGTACTCGATCTTTTGCAGTCCCAGCGGCTTGGCATGCGCGATCCGCATCTTGTCCAGCGGACCGCCCTTCATCGCCTCGACCAGTTGCCGCCATTGTTCCTCCGACAAGGGGTCGCCACGCATCTCGTCGATCAGCAGCAGCGCGGGCGATGGCCGCTTCTCCAGCTCGGATACGATGGCGCGCCAGTAGGCCACGGTGTTTTCCAGCGTGCCTTCGCCCCGGACCCGCGCCTTCAGTCCGACAGGGTGCGCGGAGAAAACGATATCGAACGACGCCTGGGTCATAGCGAAGGTCTCCCTGACCAGGCGGCCGATACTAAACCTATCGCCGTGGGACGAGATGAATCCTCTCGCCACCCCGCAGCGATCGCGCGCAAGTTTCAGCGTCGCGGCCACGCCGCCAGCAGCGCCCACAGCCCGCCGAGGCCGGCGATCCACGAGGAGGCGGGAATGGACAAAATGCGCGGGCCGCCGGCCTCGAAGCCGTACAGCACCGCGGCCACGATCAGCAGCCCGGTACCCAGGATCGCGGCGACGATGCGCCGTTGCATGCCCTTCATGGTCAGCGCCAGTTCGGACAGATCGCGCGAGCGCAGCGCCAGCTCGTGGCGTCCCTCCACCTGCTGCTTCAGCCAGGTGTGCACTAGGCGCGGCATGTCGGGGAGGTGGGTCATGATCTCCGGCAGGCGCTTGCGCAATTCCTGCGCGGCGCGTTGCGGGCTGTAGCGTTCCAGCAGGATGCGCTCCAGCACCGGCTTGGCCACCGCCCAGATGTCGAGCTGCGGGTCCAGCTGGCGGCCGACGCCTTCGATGTTCAGCAATGTCTTCTGCAGCAGGATCAATTGTGGCTGCAACGTGAGCTCGTATTTCTGCGCGGTGCGGAACAGCTTCATCAGCACTTCGGCCAGCGAGATCTCCGACAGCGGACGGGTGAAGTACGGCTCGCACACCGAGCGCGCCGCCGCTTCGAGTTCATCGATGCGGATGGTCGCCGGCATCCAGCCGGCTTCGACATGCAGTTCGGCGATGCGCCGGTAATCCTTGTTGAAGATGGCCATGAAGTTCTCGGCCAGGTAGTACTGATCTTCCTGCGAGAGCTGGCCCATGATGCCGAAGTCCAGCGCGATGAAACGCGGATCGGCCTTGCGCGCCGGATCGCCGTCGACCCAGATGTTGCCCGCGTGGGCGTCGGCGTGGAAGAAGTTGTCGCGGAACACCTGGGTGTAGAACACGCGCACGCCCTTGGCCGCCAACGCCTTGCGATCTATGCCGGCGGCATCCAGCGCGGCGATGTCGTCGGATGGGATGCCGTGCACGCGTTCCATGGTCAGGGCGCGTTCGGCGGTGTGGCTCCAGATGATCTCGGGGATGTAGATGTCGTCGGAATCCTTCCACATGCGCCGGATCACACTGGCGTTGGCGCCTTCGCGTTGCAGGTCGAGTTCGGCGGCCAGGGTGGTTTCGATCTCGGCCACGATCTCGCGCGGACGGATCTTGTCGGCGCTGGGATGGGCGCGGTCGACCAGCGCGGCGACGGAACTGAGCAGGGCGATGTCGCCGGCGATCTGTTTTTCGATATCTGGACGCAGCACCTTGACCACCACTTCGCGTCCACCGGCGAGGGTCGCGGCATGCACCTGCGCGATAGAGGCGGAGGCGAGCGGGTTGGTGTCGAAGGACTCGAAGGCTTCGTGGATCGGCAGCCCCAACGCCTGCTCGACGATCACGCGCGCGGCCTCGCCGTCGAACGGCTTGACCCGGTCCTGCAGTTGCGACAACTCATCGGCCACGTCGGCCGGCACCAGGTCGCGACGCGTGGACAGGATCTGGCCGAACTTGACGAAGATCGGGCCGAGTTCCTGCAGCGCCAGGCGCAGGCGCGCGCCACGCGACTGCGCCGCGATCGCCGCCGACGCGCGCGGCACGAACGGGCGCGCCAGTTTCAGCCAGCGCTCGGCGGGGGTGTCGTCGAGCAGGTCGTCGAGCCGGTAGCGCAGCAGGACCCGGCCGATCTTGCTGGCGCGCAATACGCCTTTCATGCGCCGCTTCCGACTGGCTTGTTCCCGCGCAGGCGATCGACCTTGGCCTGCAACCGCTCGACATCGTCGCGCAAGGCGTCGACGTCATCGTGGAAGGCGTTGAGTTCCGCGCGCCCGACCACGTCGCGCGATTCCTCGGTGACGAATTCGGCCGCGTTCTGCGCCAGGTTGCCGCCTGCATCACGCAACTGCCGCAACGCGCCGCGTGCGGCATTGGCAACCTGCACGCCGATGATCTCCCCGAACACTGCGGTGAAGGGTTGCTGCCAGTCCGGATCGAAACGCTCGGCCAGGGTCTGCAGGCGCCGCGCGAGTTCCGCATCACCGGAAACACGGACGCGCCCCACGGGCGCGGCATAGTCCTTGCGCAGGAACGGCAATTGCCCGAGCAGACCGCCCAGAGTGCTGCGTACGGCGAGGTCCGGCTCCGCGGATTCGTCGATCGGGCCGACCTGCAAACGCTCTCCGGCCACGCTGATCTGCAGCGCCAGCGCCGGCGCCTCCAGGGCCATGGCGATGCGGCGGCCGTCCAGCGGCTTCAACGCATCACGGGTATCCGGGTCGAGTGCGAGTGCGCGGTTGAGCGCTGTTTCCAGTGCCCGGCCTGCTAGCGGCTTGAGGGAATCGAAGGGTGAGGAGGACATGCCGGCATTCTACCCGGCCGGCATGGCGGCCCGCGTCCCACGCACAGGATCGCATGGGCGCAGACCGCGTTTCGCCCTGGATCAGACGGCTTTCTTACGGAAGAACGCAACAGCCGCCAGGATCAGGAAGACGACGAACAGGACCCAGGCGATGTTGGTGGCCGCACCGGCGATCCCACTGAAGCCGAGGACGGCCGCGACGATCGCGACGACAAGAAAGATGAGGGCGTAATGCAACATGGCGGACTCCGTTGTTGGCGCGCCGGCTCGGCGACACGATCATCATCCGGAGGAGGAAGTTGCTTTCAGGTGATGGGAGCGTCGGCGGCGAGCGAACGCTTCAGCCTTGTGAGGCCTTCGTCAAAACTGACGCGGGGCCGGTAGCCGAAATCGCGCGTGGCCGGACCCATGTCGTACCAGTGCGCGGTGCTCAACTGTTCCGCCAGGAACCGGGTCATCGGCGGCTCGCCCTGCAATGGCAACAACTTCCATAACGTTTCGCACACCGCGCCGATGCGGTACGCGGCCTTGAACGAAAGATGCTTGTCCACCCGCGGTGCGCCGGCGGCGTCGAGCAAGGCATTGAGCAATTCGCCCATCGGTTTGGGCTCGCCGTTGGAAATGAAGTACGCGCGGCCAGCGCAGGCCGCACCCACCGCAAGGTGCTCGAATGCATCGAAATGCGCCTGCGCGGCGTTGTCGATGTAAGTGGTGTCGACGCGGTTGCTGCCGTCGCCGACGATGCGCAGGCGCCCGGCTTTCGCGCGCGAGACCAGGCGCGGCAGGATCTGCTGGTCGCCGGGGCCCCAGATCAGTCGCGGGCGCAGGGCGATGGTGGCGAGCGTCGGGCCGTTCGCGGCGAGCACCGCTTTTTCCGCGATGGCCTTGGTTTCGGCGTAGGGCGCCTGGAAATCCTCTCCGTACGGCACGTTGTCCGCGGTGCCACCCTCGACCGGATGCGTGGCGCGATGGGTGACGCTGGGCGTGGAGGTATAGACCAGCCTGGAGATGCCATGCGTGCGGCAGGCATCGAGCACGTTCTGCGTACCGGTCACGTTGGCCGAGTAATAACTTTCGTAACTGCCCCACGCGCCGGCCTTGGCCGCGTTGTGGAAGATCGCTTCCACGCCGTCGGCGGCATGGATGAGCGCATGCGCATCGGCCAGGTCGCCCTGCACCTGGCCCACGCCCAGCCCGGCGAGCACCGGGTAGTGGCCGCGATTGAAACTGATGACGTGATGGCCGCGCTCCACCAGCCCGCG
>JAKFDG010000536.1:0-5901 GCA_036677285.1 Pseudoxanthomonas sp. | reverse complement strand
TGGTCCACCGCGCCGTCGAGGAACTTCAGCTTGCGGATCACCAGGTCCTCGCCGAGGACGAAGGACAGATGGTCGTCCAGGGTCAGCGCCAGGCGCGTGACCTGCTTGCCGGCCTCCAGGTGCTTGGCGATCTCGTCGCCCTGCAGGTCCTGGTTCTGGCACTTGACCACCGCGCCACCGTCCATCGCGTCCTTCAGTTCGCATTCCTCGCCCAGGGCCAGGCCTTCGGGCAGCGCCTCGCCGGCGATCCAGCCGGTGAGGATGGAGCGCGGCGCGACTTCCGCGTTCAACGGCAACGCCGGGAAGCTGCCGAGCGCATGGCGGATTTCGGAGACCACGGTCTCGGCCTGCTTGCGCGAAGAGGAATCCACCGCGACGAAGCCATGTTCCAGGTCCAGCAGCGCATCGGTGCGCGAAGGCTTCACGAACGCGCGCGGCAGCAGTTCGTGCACCAGGTCTTCCTTGATGCGTTTACGGGTGCGGCCGCCCGGCTTGCGGCCTTCCTTCTGTTCGATCTCCTCCAGTTTCCTGGCCAGGAGGTCGTTGACCACCGCGCCGGGCAGGATCTTGTCTTCGCTGCCCACGGTCAGCCAGATCGAACCGCCGATACGGTGCGACATCGCCTCGTCGCCGCGGCCGAACGGCGACACGAAACCGCGCGAGGAGAGCTCCAGCGGGCCCACCGGTTTGAGCGGGGTCGCGGCGAGCAGGGTGTCGAGCTGGGAGAAATCGAGGGAAGCGGGAAAGCGGAACAGGGTCAGGTTGCGGAAGAACATCAAGGATCCGGAATGAGGATGGGGAGTCGAAACCGCGCGTGGTTGCTTCGCTCGTCATCCCGGCGGAATCGCGCAAGGGTTGAGGCAGAGGAAGGACGCGCTGGTCGAGCCTCGCATTGTACCGGCCCGCGTCGCGGTGACGGAGACGCGCGCTGCGGTGTACGCTGGCGGCGTGGAGACACTGAGCATTCCCGAGATCACCCAGCGCGTGGCCGAGCTCAAGCTCGAACACCGCCACCTCGACGCCGAAATCGACGACCTGGTGGCCAACATCCAGGCCGACGAATTGGCGATCAAGCGCCTGAAGAAGCGCAAGCTGTGGTTGAAGGACTGCATCTCCCGGCTGGAAAGCGCCCTGATTCCCGATGAACCGGCCTGAGCCGGAGCCCCGATCGCGCGCAATGGCGGCGGTGCATCGAGACGCTTAATGACGCTCTGCGTCACACTTTGCTGCCGGCGCCCGAACTGGTCGCCGACGCCCGGCGCAGACCCCGGAAGCACGGCTTGCCGCCCTCGCCGCAAAGTTGGCCCGATGTTTGCGTGACTCCCGGTGCGGGCAGTGGGCTGCCGCGGGTATGCACCCGCTGGACCACCCCCGCGACGGGGGAAAACCGCAGTGAACGACAACGCCGCTTCCATGCCAAGACTGGCCGCATCCCATCCCGGATGCCGCGAGTTGCCGCGTGCGATGGGCCCGAAGGCCGATGCCTTGCGGGTACGGCGGATCCTGCCCGGCGAACCGCTGGGCGACGTGCAGCGCCTGCGCCGCGAGGTGTATTTCCACGAACAGGGGCGGCTGCCCGACAAGAGCAAGCGCATCGCCGATGGCCTGGATGGCTATGGTGCGGTGATCGTGGTCGAAAGCGGCGCGCAGGCGGTGGGGACACTGCGCCTGCACGACTTCGCCGCGCCGGCGGTGCAGGTCGAATACGGCAACCTGTTCCATATCGATGAATTCGCCCGCGCCTGGCCGCTGCAGCAAGTCGCGGTCGGCACCCGCTTCGCGGTGCAATCGGAGCAGCGGGTCAAGGGCGTGGTCGATCGCCTGATCGAGGAGACCTACCGTTACGCGCTGGGCAACGGCATCCGTTTCGGCCTGGTGGCCTGCGCGCCGTCGCTGCACGGCCTGTTCGAGTACTACGGGTTCCGCGAATACCTGCCGCCGGCGATCCTGGCCGGTGGAGTCGACCTGCTGCGCATGGTGCTGGTGACCGACGATGCGCCGCACCTGCGCGAATGCGATTCGCCGCTGCAGCACCTGGTGCGGAATCCCGACGCCGGCGCGGTCTCGCGCACTTGGCTGGCGCGAAACTTCAAGCTCAGCGACGCCTGATCAGTCCGCCACCGGCGTTTCGGCTTCCGGCTTTGCCGCTTCCGGACTCACCCGCTCGATGGTGTGGCGCAGTTCGCGGCCGAGGATGACCTTGGCGTCCTTGGCCCATGCATCCAGGCGTTCGTCGAACACCAGCTTGCTGTTCTCGTCCGGCCACACCAGTTTCAGTTCGCGCAGCTTCTGGATGAAGCCGCGGAACAGCGTCTTGTCGAAGAATTCCGGCGCCGCCGGCGCGTACAGCAGGCTCAGCCGCTGCGCGGCCAGCTGGCACAGGCTTTCCAGCTCGCCCGCGCCGAGCATGCCGGGGCCGTTCTTCACCAGCACCGAGATGGCGATGTAATAGCGCTCGAAGGCCTGCTGCAGCGAATGCCCGATCGCGCGCAGGCGGAAGACCTCGTCGGTCTGGCCGGCGTTGCGCTGCAGGATGCCGCCGTCGTCCTCGTTGACCTGTTCGAGCAGGCCTTCGCGCACGAAGACCTCGATGGTGCGGTCGATGCGCTCGGCGAACTCATCCTCGCTCCACGGCAGGAACAGTTCTTCCTGCAGGAACGGATACAGCGCGCGGCCCAGCTTCAGCACGCGCTGGCGGACCATGCGCCGGTTGGTCTGGAAGCAGCAGGCGATCCAGGCCGCGGCGGTGAACAGGTGCAGCACGTTGTTGCGGTAGTAGCTCATCAGCACCGCGGTGTCCTCGTCGACCACGTCCAGCACGTCGCCGAGCGGGTGCTCGATGCGCTGCAGGACGTTGATCTCCACGCCGTGGGCGATGATCCGCTCGGGCGAATGCGGGGTCACGGTGACGCGGTCCGAATACGGCATGTCGGACAGCAGGGTCTTGCACAGCTCGATCTGCGAAACCAAGTCGGCCTCGCCCATCGCGTGTTTGGGCGTGGACAACAGCGCCAGCGCCAGCAGGTTGATCGGGTTCACGTCAGCGGCGCGGTTGATGTTGACCTGGATCCGCTGGGCCAGGGCGTCGATGGTGGTCGACAGCCAAGCCGGCTTCTCGTCCTCGGCCACCACCTCGCCTTGCCACTCGGGGCCGTGTTCGGCCAGCACGTCGTTGAGCTTGATGGGTTCGCCGAAGTTGACCACGACCTGGCCGTAGTTCTGCCGCAGCACCCGGGGGATGCCCCACAGCAGCGCCCAGATCGATTCCTTCTCCTTGGGTTTGCCGGTGAGCTCGTCGAGGTAGCTGTTGCCCTCCATCAGCTTCTCGTAGCCGATGTACACAGGCTGGAACAGGACCGGCCGGGTCGGCTGGCGCAGGTAGGCGCGCACGGTCATCGCCAGGGTGCCGCCCTTGGGCGGCAGCAGGCGCCCGGTGCGCGAGCGTCCGCCTTCGATGAAGTATTCGATCGAATAGCCGCCGGATACCAACTGCGCCATGTACTCGCGGAACACCGCCGAATACAGCGCGTTGCCGCGGAAGCTGCGGCGGGCGAAGAACGCGCCGCCCTTGCGCAGGATGCCGCCGATCACCGGCAGGTTGAGGTTGATCCCGGCGAAGATGTGCGGCGGCACGATGCCGCGTTCGTACAGCAGGTACGACAGCACCAGGTAATCCATGTGGCTGCGGTGGCAGGGCACGTAGATCACTTCATGCCCGGGCGCGGCTTCCTTGAACTTGTCCAGGTGGTGGACCAGCATGCCGTCGTAGATGCGGTTCCAGACATGCGAGAGCAGGAAGCTGGCCGAGCGCACCACCGGGTTGGAATAGTCCGCGGCGATTTCCCAGGCGTAGGCATGGGCCTTCTTCCACGCATCCTCCGGCTTCGAGTTATCGCGACGGGCCTGGATGGCGATGGCTTCGCGCACCGGATCGGCCGCCAGCACCTTGTCCACCAGCAGGCGCCGGGTGGACAGGTCCGGGCCGATCACCGCTTCGCGGATGCGGTGGAAATGGGTACGCAGCACGCGCGCGAGCTTGCGCACGGTGCGTTCCGGCGGCAGGTCCTCGGCGAGGCTGTCGCGGATCGAGACCGGCGCGGCGAAGCGCACGATGGTGTCGCGGCCGTTGAGCAGGATCGCGAGCAGGCGGCGGAAGCGGCCGACGATGGTCCAGTTTTCCGAGAACAGGACCGAGAACCAGCCGCTGGCCTTGTCCGGGGAGCGGCCGACGAAGATCGACACCGGCACCAGCTGCACGTCCAGTTCGGGCCGGGCGCGATGCGCCTGCAGCAGCCGCGCCAGCGAACCGGAGTGGGTCTTGGTGCTGCCGGGTTCGGGAATCAGGGCGCCGGCGTTGCGCCGCGACAGGGCCACGTAGGCGCGCTTGCGGCCGAGCGGGTCGCCGGGCAGCGGCACCAGCGGCGGAGGCAGGCCGGCGTCGCGGCAGGCGCGATCCAGGATCAGTGCGTTGGACAGGCCGTAGTCTTCCAGCACGTAGCAGACCGGGCGCGCGTCGAGGAGCTGGCGCGGGTCTTCGGGCTCGATGCTGGGAGTCAGCCAGGGATCGGCCAGCTTGCTCATCAGCTTCGCCCACAAGGGGCGCTTGTACGGGCGGACGGGCACGGGCAGCGTGGCCAGCGCCGGTATCGGTTCTGGTGCGGGTTCCGGCGACGACGGGGAGGGCTCGTCCGGAAAGGGCAGCGGATTCTGTTCGGGCATCGGCGGCATTATGGCCCAGCGGGCTTCTGAGGTGCCCCAGAGGCTGAATCAAGTCGATCTGCGAAGCGGCTTCGGCTCGAATGAAGCGTTAGACATTGCTGCGATTAGTTGCACCATTGTTGCTCGCAAGGCTCCCCATCATTATTCCCATCCATTTGGGTGTTTGGACAATGCTGGAGGAAATAAACCGCTTCCGCGCAAGAAGTCATTTGTGAGCAACGTGTCCTACCGTCGCATTTGTATGGTCCAGGGGCACGCTTGCTTGCGTTTGCCTCAGCGCCACGCGGCTTTATCCAAGAGCGATCATCAGGGGTGGAGGGTGCTTGCACATATGGTTTAGAAGGGGCGGCTTGTAACTCCGCCCGTTCCGTGACATGGGATTTGTATTTGTCATGGCCGAGGAAAGCGACTCCCCCAACAATGATTAGTGCAAGCAGATCTTTCACCTTCATCAGAAGCCTCGGCAGCGTCTAATTAGTAATTAGTACTCTTTGCCGACTGTACTTTTCAGCCGGATGCCTGACTGCTTTCAGGAAGGCTTGATGGCGTCTCGGTAGCCGGTGTCGACAACGCCTGCTCCACATGCCGCAGGTAATCCACCAGATACCAATGGCCATCGCGACGCTGCAGGCTGACCACCGTGTCGATCTCCCGTTTCCCTAGCGGGTAGTGCACGCGCACGCTGGCGCGGTCGCCTTTCTGCTCGACCAGCTCCGTGCGCAGCCCGGCGATGCTGCGGTCCGGCGACAGGCCGTAGCTGGCCAGCGTCGTCTTGGCTTCGGCGAAGAACGGCGCCAGCCGCCGCAGGCTTTCGCTCATGCCGGCTTCGCGCAGGACCTGTTCGCTGGTCAGCCCGGTCTTGCGCGCCGCTGCCGCGAGCTTGGGGATGGCTGTCGCGCCGCGTTTCGGGTCGCCCAGTGGCGCCTGCGCGGCCCATTCGCTGAGGGCGGCGATCACTTGCGCGTAGTGCGCGCGCTCCTCGTCGGTGTAGACGCCCTCGCGCTTCACGTACTGCACGCCGAACGCGCCCAGCGACTGCGCCGCATTCTTCAGGTCCTTGTGCTGGTTGGCGAAATTCCGGGTGAAGCCCTGCTGCAGGCTGCGTTCGGAACCCGGTGCGGACAGCGTGGCCAGCAGCGGTTCCAGCTGGTCGTCCAGCGGCAGTTCGGTCAGCGGCCAGCG
>JAKFDG010000535.1:0-2006 GCA_036677285.1 Pseudoxanthomonas sp. | reverse complement strand
TGCCGCGGGCATCTTCGTTTCGACGAGGCAGCGATAGCGGCGCAACGCGCCGCCGAAGTCATCACTCCGCTGCGCGTGCAGGGCACGGTGCGCCATCCGCCTGATGGCGGGCCATGGGAATACACCGTGGTGGTGTCGATCAAGAACGATCGTGGCGATGAGATCGCGCGCCATGTGGTCGGCGTGGGCGCGATGCAGGTGAACGAGGAACGCAGCTTCACCCTGGCGGTGGAAGCTGTGCCGCGCAACGACACGAAAGGATGGCGGGGGCGCGGCAAGGATCACTAGGTGTGCCCGCGGCAATCGCCTGGTCAGCGCCGGGGTGGAGTCGGCCCGCAGTTGTCGCAGCCCCCGCAACCCGCATCGGCAACCTTGGCCACGGGTGAAACCCAGCGGCCCATGGAACGCAGCCAAGACGGCCTGCCCTCGCGCAGCATGGGCAACGCGATTGCCACGCGCAGCCTGCGCACGCTCCCGGGAAATTGCTTCTTCGCCACCACCCATGCGCTGATCAGCACGGCCAGCGAGATGAGAGCGTATTGCAGCAGCAGCGAGGCGCTCATGCGATCACCCCGCCCCCAGCAGCATGGCGACCTGATAGGTCACGAACGAGGCGCCATAAGCCAGCGCGAACAGATACGCCGTGGCGAACGACATCTTCTTCCACGAATTGGTCTCACGCTTGATCGTGGCCAGGGTGGAAATGCACATCGGCGCGTAGATGAACCACACCAGGAGCGACAGTGCGGTGGCCAGCGACCAGCCGTCGCTGATAACCGGCGATAGTGCCGCCGCCGCGGCTTCGTCGTCAGCGACCGACAGCGCATAGACAGTGGCCAGCGAGGAGACTGCGACTTCACGCGCGGCCATGCCCGGGATCAGCGCAATGCAGATCTGCCAATTGAAGCCAATGGGAGCGAATATCACGGTCATCGCATGGCCGATACGCCCGGCGAAGCTGTAGTCGATGGCCGGGCCCACCGCATCCGCTGGCGGCGCCGGGAACGACAGCAGGAACCACAGCAGGATGGTCAGCGCCAGGATGATACCGCCGACCCGTTTGAGGAAGATCATTGCGCGTTCCCACAGGCCGATCAGCAGGTCGCGCGGGTGCGGGACGCGGTAGGACGGCAGCTCCAGCAGCAAAGGATGCTCGCTCTTGTCGCGTCGCCACTTCTTCATCACCCACGACACGATGAGCGCGCTAACGATGCCGGCTACGTACAGGCCGAACAACACCAGACCCTGCTGGTTGAAGATGCCCCAGACCTGCTTCTGCGGGATGAAGGCGCCGATCAGCAGCGCATACACCGGCAGTCGCGCCGAACACGTCATCAGCGGCGCGACCAGGATCGTGGCCAGGCGGTCGCGCGGATCCTGGATCGAGCGCGTGGCCATGATCCCGGGAATCGCGCAGGCGAAGCTGGACAGCAGCGGGATGAACGAACGCCCCGACAGGCCTGCCGACGCCATCATCCGGTCCAGCAGGAAGGCTGCGCGTGGCAGATAGCCGGATTCCTCCAGCGCCAGGATGAAGGCGAACAGGATCAGGATTTGCGGCAGGAACACGATCACCCCACCGAGGCCGGCGATCACCCCATCCACCAGCAGGCTGTTCAGCGGGCCTGCGGGCAACGCACTGCCGACGGTGGCACCGAGCCAGCCGGTGGCGGCTTCGATCGCGTCCATCATCGGCGTGGCCCAGGCGTAGACCGCCTGGAAGATCAGGAACATCACCACCGCCAGCGCCAGCAGGCCGAACAGTGGATGGAGCAACCAGCGGTCCAGCGCGTCGTCGATGCGGGCGGTACGCGTGGGCATGCTGACTGCTGCCGAAAGCAGGCGACGGGTTTCTTCGTGCAGATCCGCGTGTTCGGCCAACTGCGTGCGCGGCAGCTGGGGTTCGGCCGCCATGCGGTCGATCTGCTCGACGAGTGCTTTCGCGCCGTGGCGTTTCACCGCGACCGTTTCGACCACCGGCACGCCGAGCTCCCGTTCCAGCACTT
>JAKFDG010000534.1:0-3339 GCA_036677285.1 Pseudoxanthomonas sp. | reverse complement strand
GGCACGCCGGTCAGTTCCTGCGCGATCGAGATCTGCATGTGATGGCCCGGCAAGCCCTCGTGGTAGGCAATGACTTCCAGCTCAGGCTTCGGCATCGCATTCATGTCCGACAGATGCGCGTAGTACACACCGGGTCGCGAACCATCAGGCGTGCCCGGGTAATAGTGCTGGGCGGCACCATCTCGCTCACGGAACGCTTCCACGCGCTTCACTTCCAGGCCTGCCTTCGGCAGCAGGCCGAAGTAGTTCGGCAATTCCTTCTTGATGTTGGCGATGGCCTTCGTAGCTTCGTCGATGTAGGCCTTGCGGCCAGCATCGGTGTTGGGGAAGGCGAACTGCGGATCGCTGTCGATGAAGGTGAAGAAGGCATCCAGGTCGCCCTTGAAGCCCACCTTGTCCTTCAACGCCGTCATTTCGCCCTTGATGCGCTCCACTTCCTTCAGACCCAGAGCATGGATCTCCTCGGCAGTCATGGCGGTGGTGGTCATCTGACGCAGCTGGTACTCGTAATACGCCTTGCCGTTGGGATGGGTGCTGCCCACGCCGGTGGCGTTCACTGCGGCCTTGGGCAGGTCTTCCCCGCTCCAGGCGATCACGCGTTCGTAGGCGGGCTTGAACTGCTCCAGCAGCGCCTTGCGGGCCTCTTCCTTCAACACGGTCGCGCGTGCGGCATCGATCTTGCCGTTCTTCACCAGCGCATCGGCCTTGGCCTGCGCATCGGCCCAGATCGCCGAATCCTTGCCGGCCGAGAACGGCGCGCCAGTGATGACCTTGCGCGACTGGTCGATGACGCCCTCATAGGCAAATTTCGGCGGACGTATGCCCTGCCCGGCCGACTTGCGGGCACGCTCCAGCAACTGGTCGAACGCCCGTGCCGTGGCCTTCAGGCGCGAAACATAGGCCGTGTAATCCGATTCTTCATCCACCTTGTGGAAGCTGATCAGCACGGTCGGCAGGAAGCTCTGCGCGCCGTTCATCTGGTCGAACGCATAACCATCCGCCAGGAACGGAACGCCATCGCGCGCGTTCTCGTACTGAAGCTTCCACAGGTCGTAGGAAAACTTGCCTTCATCGCCGAGCTTGGCGTAGTCGAAGGCCTTTTCCATTTCCTCGACGCTGGCCTTCTGCCAGGCCACCTGGTCCAGTTGCGCCTTCTCCGACAGGTCGTCCAGCTGGTCGTACAGGTCCTTGCGACCCTGGAACGTCAGTTGCAGCGGGCTGAACTGCAGCTGCTCCTCGTATTTCTTTTCGAACCACTGGTTGAGGCGTTCGGTCTCGGCCTTGATATCGGCCTGCGAGACCGTCGTGGCGGGTGTTGAAGACGACCCGGCCTCGGGCGAAGCGGCGCGGTCGCAGGCGGTCAGGGCCAGCGCGAGGGCACAGGCGATCAGGGTTTTACGCATCGGGTTCTCCTGGAGGGATACGGGAGACAGACCCCCGCATCAGAGGACTCTAGCGGACCCGACGCCGGCCCGTCCCATTACTAAAGATGGGTCAGGGCCGTGAATCGCAGCGGGTCAGCGACAAAGCCAACCCGGTCACACGTTGCGAACATTGACGCAAGGCCGGTGTTCGCAGAGCGCCACGACATACGTCAGCGCAGTCCGGTCTCGTTGCGGGCAATGACAAGGCGCTGGATCTCCGACGTGCCCTCATAGATCCCGGTGATCTTGGCATCGCGGTTGAGCGCTCCAGCGAACGCTGCAGAGCAGCGCGCTGGAGCGCGGGCAACTTCAGCGCAAGCCGGTCTCGTTGCGCGCAATCACCAGACGCTGGATCTCGCTGGTGCCCTCGTAGATCTCGGTGATCTTGGCATCGCGGAAGTAGCGCTCCAGCGGCATTTCCTTGGAATAACCCATGCCGCCGTGGATCTGCACCGCCTGGTGGGTAATCCACATCGCCGCTTCGGACGCGGTGAGCTTGGCGATGGCCGCCTCGTTGCTGAAGCGCTGGCCCTGGCCCTTGACCCATGCGGCTCGCAGGGTCAGCAGCGTGGCCGCGTCCAGCTTGCACTTCATGTCGGCGATCTTGGCCTGGGTCATCTGGAAAGTACCGATCGGCGCACCGAAGGCCTTGCGCTCCTTCACGTAGGCCAGCGTGGCCTCGTAGGCCGCGCGGGCGATGCCGATGGCCTGCGAGGCGATGCCGATGCGGCCGGCGTCGAGCACGCCCATCGCGATCTTGAAGCCATGGCCCTCGTCGCCGAGCACCTCGTCAGCCTGCACCACGTAGTCGCTGAACTCGATCTCGCAGGTGGCCGAAGCGCGAATGCCGAGCTTGGGTTCGGTCTTGCCACGGTGGAAGCCGTCGCGGGTGCCATCGACCAGGAACGCGGTGATGCCGCGGGCGCTCTTGTCGGGGTCGGTCATGGCGAACAGCACGAAGTATTTCGCGACCGGCCCGGAGGTGATCCAGCTCTTCTTGCCGTTGATGACGAAGCTGCCATCGGCTTGCTTCACCGCTCGGCACTTCATGGCGGTGGCGTCGGAGCCGGATTGCGGCTCGGTCAGGGCGAAGGCGCCGACTTCCCTGCCTTCGGCGATCGCGCGCACGTATTTCTGCTTCTGCGCCTCGGTCCCATGGGTCAGGATGCCGTTGCAGAACAACGAGTTATTGACCGACATGATCGTGGAATGCGCCGCGTCGCCGGCGGCGATCTCGATCATGGCCAGCACGTAGGCCACCGGATCCATGCCCGCGCCGCCGTATTCGGCGGGCACTTCGATTCCCATCAGCCCGTTCTCGCCCAGCAGGCGGATGTTGTCCACCGGGAACTCGCCCACTCGGTCGAAATGCTCGGCGCTAGGCGCGATCTTCTCCTGCGCGATACGCCGCGCCACGTCCTGGAGCATCAACTGTTCTTCGCTGAATCCGAAATCCACGGCAAACCCCTTGCATTGATCTGATTCGCCCATTGTAACGGCGCACCATGCGCGGGCGTACGCGGCTTGACCCGGCCCGACACGAGGCGGACAATATCTTTATATCGCGATGGGAAGATATTTATGGATCTGGAAGCCTGGTCCACCCGGCTCAAGGTGTTTGCCGATGCCACCCGCGTGCGCCTGCTGGTGCTGCTGGCCGGCGAGGAACTGACCGTGGCCGAGCTATCGGCCATCACCCAGCTAGCCCAGCCGCGCGTCTCGACCCATCTGGCGAAATTGAAGGAAGCCGGTCTGGTGCGTGACCGCCGCGCCGGGGTTTCCGCCTACTACCGGTTCGACGAAGACAACCTGGACGCCGCCCAGCGCGACCTGTGGCGCAGCCTGCGCGAAGGCAGCGACGACCCCCTGCTGCGCCAGGATGCCGAGCGTGTACCCAGTGTCCTGGCCTCTCGCG
>JAKFDG010000533.1:0-2983 GCA_036677285.1 Pseudoxanthomonas sp. | reverse complement strand
GTGCCCACCGGCTTGTCCACACTGCCGCCGCCGGGGCCGGCGATGCCGGTCACCGCCACCGCGACACTGGCGCCGGAGTTCACCAGCGCGCCGGAGACCATTTCGATCACCGTCTCGCGGCTGACCGCACCGTGCACCTCAAGGGTCTGCGGGCGGACGCCCAGCAGCGCCTGCTTGGCTTCATAGCTGTAGGCCGCCATGCCGCAATCGAACCAGTCGGAGGAGCCCGCGATGTCGGTCACCGCCTTGGCGATCCAGCCCCCGGTGCAGCTTTCGGCGGTGACCAGGTGGTCGCGCGCTTCTCGCAAACGAGCGCCGACGCTTTCGGCCAGCTGATGGAGATCCGCATCGGTGGGAATGATCATGGGTTGTCGGGGACTGGGGAGTGTGCCGTTGTATCCGAAAACACTTCGACTGTCTCCCGCAGACGCACAAAAGAAATGGCCCGGCAATTGCGCGCCGGGCCATCCGTTTACGACGATCCGGCGGGTATCAGTACTTCAGACGCAAGGTCATGCCGTACATGCGCGGCGCACCCAGGAAGGCATTCCACGATCCCGTCTGCAACGGCGCGTCGAAGCCCACCTGCTTGTAGGTCTCGTCGGTGAGGTTCTGGCCCCACAACTCCACCATCCAGCGCTGGTCCTTGGCCCCGAAGGAGACGCGTGCGTTGACCAGGGTATAGGCACTCTGCGCCTTCTGCGGATCCAGGTCCGAACCGGTGTTGTGGTCGGACATGTACTTGGCGCCGATATTGAACCGGCCGATGTGATCGGAGCCGAAGTCCCATGCGTAGGTCAACGAAGCCGAGCCCGACCACAGCGGCGCGAAGCTGATGAGGCTGCCCGGCAACAGGAACAGGTCCGGATCAGGCAGCACGTCGTCGCCATAGCGGGTGTCGGCATAGGTCAGACCGCCCTGCACCATCAGACCCTTCACTCCGGTCTGCCACAGGATTTCCGTGTCCACACCGATGGATTTGACTTCCGGGATCGAGCGCACCACGTAGCTGGTGCCGAGGAAGCTGTTGAGCTGGAAGTCGGTGAACTCCTGGTGGAACAAGGTGGCGTTCAACAACAGGTTGCCGTCCATCCAGGTGGTCTTCGCGCCCAGCTCGTAGCTGTCCACGAATTCACCCGGGAACGAGGTGTCCGTGACGGGAGCGATAAAGGGAGGGGGAATCAGCGGTGCGCCCGGGACCGGCACCTGCACGCGGTCCAGGTTGAAGCCACCACCCTTGTAGCCGCGGGCGCCTGACACATAGGTCATCACGTGCTCGTTCCAGCGATACGCGGCCTTCAATGTGCCAGACCACTCCTTCTCCACACGCTCCTGGTCAAGAGTGAGGCCGTCGAAGGCGTAGTTCGCCCACGGCACGCACAGCAGGCCCAGTAGCGTGGGCGCAACGTCGAACAGGGCCGCGCCCGGCACGCCACGTCCCAACAGTGCACCCACTGCCCCGCCGAGATTGTGCTGCGCGGTATCGCATGCGAGGCCGCCATCGGGGTTGTTGTAGACGGAGGTCAGTTGCTTTTCTTCCCGTGTGTAGCGCGCGCCCACGGTGATATCGAGCTTGTCGGTGGCGTGGAAGGTGTTGTTGGTGAACAACGACGCCGATTTCGCGTTCTGGTTGTAGGCGTCGTCGGCGCCCTCTCCCACGAAATTGGTGCCCTGCGCCAGCCCGGTCACCTGGGACACGAACGAAAAGGGATTGGTCTGGTCGACGACGGAACCTGCGGGATAACGTCCATCCGCAACGCCTTGCGCAACGAGCCCCGCGATCCTGCCCAACGTGGCGGCGGAGATGTACGCCTCGTAGTCCTCGCCGAATATGTACTGGTCATTGCGCTCCAGGTCTTCATCCGAATAGAACGCCCCGACCATCCAGTCCACCCGGTCGGTCGCGCCGGTGAAGCGGAATTCCTGGCTGAAGCTCTCGAACGCAGTGGACGAATCATCGAAATTGGCATTTCGGTACAGGATATCCGCGCCCGAGAAATCGAAATCGATGGCGTTGATGGATTGCCAGTCGCGGAACGCGGTGATGGAAGTGAGGGTAGCGCCGTTCAGCCAGGGCGTATTCCAGTTGACTTCGGCCGAAACGCCCTTGTCCTTCATGTCCTGTTCGGTGCTGCGGTTGGCATAGCCCAAGCGGCGATCGGGGTCCGCCACCGGGATGATGCCCAGGCCCGGTCCGCCCGCAAGTATGTCCGCCAGGGCCGCGGTCGGGCCGCGATCCGTAGTCACGCCCACGCAGCAGTTTTCCTCGCGGCTGGTGAAGTCGGCGATGAAGTTGATGTCCAGGTTTTCAGTAGGCTCGAGCAGCAGCTGGCCACGAATCGAGTGGAAATTCTGGTCGCCATCCTCGGTGAGCGTGCGCGGACCCTGCCCGGTATTGATGTCGAGGACGCCGTCGCGCTTGCGCTTGGTCACATACACGCTGAAGGCGGAGTTCTCGCCCAGCGCGTCGTTGTAGGCAGCGGAAACTCCCAGTGCGCCGTAGTTGCCCACGGTGATCTCGCCTTCGACCGATTGCGAGTAGCTGGGGCGGCGGGTCATGACATTGATGACGCCCGCGGAGGTGTTCTTGCCGAACACCGTTCCTTGCGGACCTTTCAGCACCTCGACCCGCTCCAGCTGGCCCAGGTCACCGAAGCCGACGCCGGTGCGGGCACGGTATACGCCATCGATCACCACGCCGACCGCCGACTCCAGGCCGGCGTTGTCGCCGTTGGTGCCGACGCCGCGGATGCGCGCGGTGGTCTGCGCTTCGTTGGTGGTGGAGCTGACATGCAGGCCCGGCACGAGCAGCTGCACGTCCTTGATGTCGCGCACGCCGGTGTCCTGCAGCAACTGCTCCGGCAGGGCCGTCAGCATGATCGGCACGTCCTGCATCGCTTCCTCGCGCTTCTGCGCGGTCACCGTCATGGTGGCAAGGGTAGTGGGTTCCTCGTCGGTATCCGGTGCCGTAGCGGCATCCTGG
>JAKFDG010000532.1:0-4878 GCA_036677285.1 Pseudoxanthomonas sp. | reverse complement strand
ATGGGGGAGTTGTGTCGGTCAGAGTGAGGATTCGAGGAAGCCGTTCTTCTTGGTGATGCCATCCAGCGCCATCAGCGTTTCCAGCAGCGCTTCCATCTTGCCGAGCGGCCATGCGTTGGGCCCGTCGGAAAGCGCTTCTTCCGGCTTTGGATGGGTTTCCATGAAGATGCCGGCGATGCCCACCGCCATCGCCGCGCGCGACAGCACCGGCACGAATTCGCGCTGGCCGCCGCTCTTGCCGTCCATGCCGCCGGGCAACTGCACCGAATGGGTGGCGTCGAACACCACCGGGCAGCCGGTATCGCGCATCACCGACAGCGAACGCATATCCGAAACGAGATTGTTGTAACCGAAACTGGCGCCGCGTTCGCAGGCCATGATCTGCTCGTTGCCGGTGGCCTTGGCCTTGGCGGTGACGTGCTTCATTTCCCACGGCGACAGGAACTGGCCCTTCTTGATGTTGACCGGCTTGCCGGCGCTGGCGACCTTGTGGATGAAGTCGGTCTGCCGGCACAGGAACGCCGGCGTCTGCAGCACGTCGACGACCGCGGTGACTTCGTCCAGTGGCGTGTACTCGTGCACGTCGGTCAGCACCGGCACGCCGATCTGTCTCTTCACTTCCGCCAGCACTTTCAGACCTTCCTCCAGGCCCGGGCCACGGAAACTGGCGCCCGAAGTGCGGTTGGCCTTGTCGAAGCTGGACTTGAAGATGAAGTTGATGCCGAGCCTGTCGGTGATTTCCTTCAACTTGCCGGCGACATCGAGCTGCAGCTGCATCGATTCGATCACGCAGGGGCCGGCGATGAGGAAGAAGGGTTGGTCGAGGCCGACCTCGAACCCGCAAAGCTTCATGCGCGTGCTTCCTTCAGGAGTTTGCCGCCGGCCTTCATCTCGCGCGCGGCGCGGATGAACCCGACGAACAGCGGATGGCCGTCGCGCGGCGTGGACAGGAATTCGGGGTGCGCCTGGCAGGCCAGGAACCACGGATGCTGGCTGCGCGGCAGTTCGATCATCTCCACCAGCAGGTCGTCCATCGACTTGGCGGAAATCACCAGGCCAGCGTCCTCCATCTGGGTGCGATAGCGGTTGTTGAATTCGTAGCGATGGCGATGGCGCTCGGCCACCACGTCCTTGCCGTAGAGCTCGCGGGCCAGCGTGCCGGGCTTCAGGCGCGCCTCCTGCAGGCCCAGGCGCATGCTGCCGCCCAGGTCGGTGCGCTCGTCGCGCTTCTCGACTTCGCCGCTCGCCGTGCGCCATTCGGTAATCAGGCCGATCACTGGATGCGCGGACTGCTTGTCGTTCTCGGTGCTGTTGGCATCGGCCATGCCGAGGATGTTGCGGGCGTAGTCGACGACCGCCGCCTGCATGCCGTAGCAGATGCCGAAGTAAGGCACTCCGTGCTCGCGCGCGTAACGGGCGGTGACGACCTTGCCTTCGAAGCCGCGGTCGCCGAAACCGCCCGGCACCAGGATGCCGTCGACGTCCTGCAGCGCGGACATGTCGCCGCCTTCCAGCTCCTGCGCCTCCAGCCACTTCAGGTTGACCCGGGTGCGCTGGCGCAAACCGCCATGTTTCAGCGCCTCGCCGACGGACTTGTAGGCGTCCTTGTGGTCCACGTACTTGCCGACCACGGCGATGGTGACTTCGTCCAGTGGATTGAGCGTGGCATCGACCGCCGCCTCCCATTCCGACAGATCGGCCGTGCCCGAGACCGGGAGTTTCAGCTGGGTGGCGACGATTTCATCCAGGCCCTGCGCGTGGAGTTCCAGCGGAATCTTGTAGAGCACGTCCACGTCGCGCGCGGTGATCACGGCGCGCTCGGGCACGTTGGTGAACGAGGCGATCTTGCGACGTTCGCCATCCGGCAGCGGCTGCTCGCTGCGGCACAGCAGCACGTCGGGCTGGATACCGATGGAACGCAATTCCTTGACCGAGTGCTGGGTGGGCTTGGTCTTCAGCTCGCCGGCCGCCGCGATGTACGGCACCAGGGTCAGGTGCATGAACAGCGCCTTGTCCTGGCCCCGCTCGGTGCGGATCTGGCGGATGGCCTCCAGGAACGGCAGCGATTCGATGTCGCCAACCGTGCCGCCGATCTCGACCAGGGCGACGTCGAAGCCTTCGGTGGCCTCGTCGATGCAGCGCTTGATCTCGTCGGTGATGTGCGGGATGACCTGCACGGTGGCGCCGAGGTAGTCACCGCGGCGTTCCTTGCGGATCACGTTCTCGTAGATGCGGCCGGTGGTGACCGAATTCTTGCGCGACAGGCGGGTCCGCACGAAGCGCTCGTAGTGGCCGAGGTCCAGGTCGGTTTCGGCGCCGTCGTCGGTGACGTAGACCTCGCCGTGCTGGAACGGGCTCATGGTGCCCGGGTCGACGTTGATGTAGGGGTCCAGCTTCATCATCGTGACCCGCAGGCCGCGGGCTTCGAGGATGGAGGCAAGCGAAGCGGCGGCGATGCCCTTGCCTAGCGAGGACACTACGCCGCCGGTAACGAAGATCAGGGGGGTCATGGCTCGAGGCCTCCCGGAAAGCCATAGTTTACCGGCTGGCGGGCCCGACCGCATCGTTGACTTGTCGCGGCTCTGTCGTTCCAGCCTCCCGGAACGCGGACGCCCCGACGAATCGGGGCGTCCAGGTCATCCGGCCGATGGGCGCTTCAGCGCTTGTCGCCGTTGTGCTCGGCTTCCTCACGGGCCGCCTTGCGCTCGGCCCGGCGCTCGCGCCACGACTTCTTCACGGGACTGGCTTCGCCGGTGATAGCGCTGTGCGTCGCCGCGTTGGCGTTGCCCGATACCGAGGCCGCGGCCTGGTCATTGGCATGAAGCGCGCCATTGGCCGAAGCGTCCACACCGGCGCTGGTGCTGGCCTGGCCGGACGACGCGGCCGCGGCGTTGGAAAGGCCATCGGCAGAAGCAGCGGCGCCCAGGGCGGCATTGCCCGTGGCGCTGCCAGCGGCCTGGGCCGTACCGGTCACACCACCAGCCGCCTGGGTGCCCACCGATGCGGCGGTCGCAGCGGCGGCCTTGCCTTCGGCCTGCGCCCGCGCGGCGACCTTGCGGGCGGCACGAGTGGTCTGGTCGATGGCGTCGGTGCTGGCGCCAATTTCGGTGCGCGAGTTGACGGTACCGCCCACGTTGACCGGGCCGGTCTGCACGCCGGCGCCACCGCCGATGTCCACGCTGCCGCCCAACACCTGGGCGGAGGCGACCGGAACAGCCAGCGACGTGACGATCAGGATCGGCAACAAGTACTTGTTCTGCTTCATGGTGGATATCCTCTTTTTTCTCTGTCGGGGGACACTCAGAGCCGCCTTGCTTCCCAAGCGGCGTACCGACCGTAGTGACCCCTTCCCGGCTCGGTGCTGAACCTCCTGACGCATGCGTTCAGATTCCCCCTGTCGACGGCCGACCAAGCTTCCTTTGCCTATCCGGAAACTCCTTTTCCAGACAAGCGGTTACGGAAAGTCTTCGAGTTCAGTGGCCGACAACATAAACGGACCGTTCAAATGAAAACGCCCCGCAGGTGCGGGGCGTCAGTGCGGCGAAACTGGCTCGCGCAGTGCGACGGATCAGGGCTTGCGCTCTTCTTCCTCTTCTTCGCTGCGATCCGATTGCTTGTCGCTTCCACCCTTCGCCTTGGCCCGGGCGGCGGCTGCGGCCTCGTTCTGGGCGCGGCGCTGGGCCTTCTTCTCGGCGTCCGACTGGCCATCAGCCTGGGCCTTGCTGGCCGCAGCCTGGTCGGCATCGGTCGCGTTCTTCGATTGCGCGAAGGCAACCGTCGCGGTCAGGGCGGTTGCGATGACGCCAAGGATCAGGATGATGCGCTTGCTCATGATGGGTTCTCCGGTGGCAATGACCGCGATTGGCATGCTAACGCCGCCTGCGACGGCGCAAACCATAGTCCACGCCGGCCCACCTGCCACTGAACGTGCAAAAAACATACCCAAGCCGCACACTTCGGGGCTGTCGTCTCCACTGAAGCATGCAGCCCGACTCCATGAGCACCCGCTACAACGCCGCCGACATCGAAGTCCTCTCCGGCCTGGACCCGGTCAAACGCCGTCCAGGCATGTACACCGACACCACCCGCCCCAACCACCTGGCCCAGGAAGTCATCGACAACGCGGTGGACGAAGCCCTGGCCGGCCATGCCCGCGAGATCGAGGTGACCTTGTTCAAGGACGGTAGTTGCGAGGTCAGCGACGACGGCCGCGGCATGCCGGTGGACATCCATCCGGACGAGAAGATTTCCGGCGTGGAACTGATCCTCACCCGGCTGCACGCAGGCGGCAAGTTCAACAACCGCAACTACACCTTCAGCGGCGGCCTGCACGGCGTGGGCGTCAGCGTGGTGAACGCGCTTTCCAGGAAAGTCGAACTGTTCATCAAGCGCGATGGCAACGAGTACCGGATGGAATTCCGCGATGGCGATGCAGCTTCCAAGTTGGAGATCGTCGGCAGCGTCGGCAAGAAGAATACCGGTACGCGCTTGCGCTTCTGGGCCGATCCCAAATATTTCGACACGCCCAAGTACAACCTGCGCGCGCTAAAGCACCTGCTGCGCGCCAAGGCCGTGCTGTGCCCTGGCCTGACCGTGAAGCTGTTCGACGAAACCAGCGGCGAGCGCGACGAATGGCACTACGCCGACGGCCTGCGCGATTACCTGCTGGGAGAACTGACCGGCCGCGAGCTGCTGCCGCCTGAACTGTTCGTGGGCCAGCTGTCCAAGCAGAGCGAGATCGTGGATTGGGCGGTGGCCTGGATCCCCGACGGCGAACTGGTCCAGGAAAGCTACGTCAACCTGATCCCCACCGCCCAGCACGGCACTCACGTCAACGGACTGCGAAGTGGCCTGACCGATGCGCTGCGCGAATTCTGC
>JAKFDG010000531.1:0-20506 GCA_036677285.1 Pseudoxanthomonas sp. | reverse complement strand
TCTGCCGCCATTATCCCCCGATGACCGACGCCACCGACACCCGCTACCGGACCTGGATGTGCGTCGTCTGCGGTTTCATCTACGACGAGGCCAGGGGCTTGCCGGAAGAAGGCCTTGCCCCGGGTACGCGCTGGGCGGATATCCCCGACACCTGGACCTGCCCGGATTGCGGCGTGACCAAGGACGATTTCGAAATGGTCGAAGCCGACTGAGACTTTGTAGGAGCGACTTTAGTCGCGACAGGAGTGTCGGTCCGCGGCATTGCCGAGACTGGCCCCGGATTCCCGGTCGCGACTAAAGTCGCTCCTACAAGAGGCCTCAATGCATCCGCGACTTGCTGGTGTTCAGTTCCACCAGGCGTTCGCGCATGGCCATCGCATCGGGCGCTTCCGGCGCGACATGCAGGTAGCGGGCCAGGTCGTGGCGGGCGCCTTGCAGGTAATCCATCTTCAGGTACGCCAGGCCGCGGTCGCGCAGGGCTTCGGGTTGGTCGGGCGACAGTTTCAGCACGCGGTCGGCGCTGCGCGCGGCGCGGTCCCATTCATCGCGTTCGGCATACACGCCGTGCAGGTTGCGCAGCATGCGGATCAGGATGGCGCGGTGCGAGGCCGGATCCAGGATGTGCATCAACGCGTTGTCGTCGGGGATGTCGCCGCCGAGGTGCGGCTTGGCGCGTTCGCGCAATTCGTCGGCTCCCAGCGGGCGGCCGCCATTGAACGGATCCATCACCAGCAGGCCGTCGTCCACTGGCAGGCGCACCAGGAAATGGCCGGGGAAGGAGACCCCGTCCAGCGGTACGCCCAGCCGGCGCGCGACCGCGATCTGCACCATCGCCAGCGAGATCGGATTGCCCAGGCGGCGTTCGAACACCTCGTTCAGATAGCTGTTGCGCGGATCGTAGTATTCGTCGTGGTTGCCGGTGTAGCCGAGTTCCTCGAACAGGTGCCGGTTGATCGCCGCCATCTTCAACGGCCACGCATCGATCGCGTCGATTTCCGGGCGCAGATGCTCGGCGTGGCTTTGCACCAGGGTGTCGTACAGGTCGGGGTCGAGATCGGGGTATTCATCGCGCGCGATCAGCAGCGCGGTTTCCAGCAGCGGCACGGTATCATCGGCCTGCGCCGCCAGGGAACTCCATTCCGGCAATGTCAGTCGATCCCCCATGGCGCAAGATTGGGGTCAATCGCCGTGACAATCAAGTCCTAGGGCAGCTTCGGTATGCCATCGCTGAAGCGTAGTTCAGCGCCACTTTCCAGCTTCAGTTTCGCCGCCTCGCCGGCGTTCAGCTCCAGCACGTAGCGCGCCGGCGCATTGCTGGGATACGGGGGGCAGCCGTCGCCGGCCGAACACGGCGGCACGTCGCGCTGTTGCGCCACCAGCCTGCGGGCATCGTCGAAGTACAGGATGTCCAGCGGGATCCTGGTGTTCTTCATCCAGTACGCCTGCGGTTCCGCGCGGTCGTGGATGAACAGCATGCCGTTGCCGGCTGCCAGTTCGTCGCGGAACATCAGGCCACGGGCGCGCTCGGCGTCATCGTCGGCGATCTCGACCGCATAGCGCTGCCCTCCCAGTTCCACCCAGTTGCCGGCATTGGCGCAGCCGCTGAGCAACAGTGCGAGGGCGAACAGGACGATGCGCGGCTGGGGCATGGCGAATTCCGCTCCGGTGGAGACAGCTAGTTTAAAGCGGTAGCGGAAAACAGGGCCACGCCCTGCTCAGAACAGGTTGTCGGCCTGGGGCGCCGACGACCAGCCGCTTGCGGTGGCGGGCTTACAGCACCCGCGGCGGCTCGCCGCCGACGATCACCACGTCGGCCGGGCGGCGGGCGAACAGGCCCACCGTGACCACCCCCGGGATCTGCGACAGCTCACGTTCCATCGCCACCGGATCGATGATCGACAGGTTGTGCACATCGAGGACGATGTTGCCGTTGTCGGTGACCACGCCATCGCGCCACACCGGCTGGCCACCGGTGAGCGCCAGGATCCGGCGCGCGACCAGGCTGCGCGCCATCGGGATCACTTCCACTGGCAGCGGGAACCTGCCCAGTATCGGCACCTGCTTGGTCGGGTCGATGAGGCACACGAACTTGTCGCTGGCCTCGGCGATGATCTTCTCGCGGGTAAGCGCCGCACCACCGCCCTTGATCAGGCGCTTGTGCGGATCGCACTCGTCGGCGCCGTCCACGTACAGCGCCAGGTCGCCGGTGTCGTTGAGCTCCATCACCTCGATGCCGTGCCCACGCAGGCGTGCGGTGCTCTGGTCGGAGCTGGAGACGGTGCCGGTGATGCGGTGCTTGATCTTCGCCAGCGCGTCGATGAAGAAGGCTACGGTGGATCCGGTGCCGACGCCGACGATCATGCCGTCCTCGACGTATTCGATGGCTTTTTCGGCGGCCAGGCGCTTGGCTTCGTTCTGCGACACGGGATTGGTTCCAGGAGTAGGGATTATTCGAGCGACAGCAGGAGCTTCCACTGCGCCGCGGTAACCGGCGATACCGACAGGCGCGAGCCGCGCTGGGTCAATGCGAAGCCTTCGCCCAGCGCATCGGTGTGCCGCTTGATTTCTTCCAGCGGGATCGTGCGCCTGAGCTTGCGCTCGAAAGCGACATCGACCAGCGACCACCGCGGCTCTTCGCGCGTGCTCTTGGCATCGTAGTAGTCGGACTTGGGGTCGAACTGGGTGGGGTCGGGATAGGCCGCGCTCGCCACCTTGGCGACGCCGACGATGCCGGGCACGGCGCAGCTGGAGTGGTAGAACAGCACGCCGTCGCCGACCTGCATCTGGCGCATGTGGTTGCGCGCCTGGTAGTTGCGCACGCCGTTCCAGGGTTCGGTGCCGACGCGCATGAGGTCGTCGATCGAGAACGCGTCCGGTTCGGTTTTCATCAGCCAGTAGTGCTTGCGGTTACTCATGCGCGGTTTCGGCCAGCAGGGTGTCGGTTTCGGTGCAGATCGCGTCGGGCAGGACATCCCAGGATGCGGCGTCGAGGTGTTCGACCTGCTGGGTGGAGAAGCCTACGCCCACCAGCCATGGCGGCGGCGTTGCGGAGCGACGGAACGCGAAGCTGCGATCGTACCAGCCGCCCCCCATGCCCAGGCGACGGCCACCCGCGTCGAAGCCGACCAGGGGCATGACCACCAGCGCCAGCACGTCGGGTTGCAGCGCGGCATCGGGGTCGACGTCGGGTTCCGGAATGCCGAAGCGATTGGTCGTCAACGCATCGCCGGGCCGCCATGGCGCGAAGCGCAGGCGGTTGTCGGGATGCAACACCGGCAGGCAATAGACCAGTTCACGCGGCAGGCGCAGCTGCCAGCTGTGCAGCGCGATCTCGCCGTCCATGGCCCAGTAGCCGGCGACGTAGCCGGAGGGCGGAACGAAGGGCAGCACAAGAAGGCGGTTAGCCAGCGCATCGGCCGCCGCGATGCGGCGCGGCGCGGGGAGGGCGCGGCGATGCGCCCGGAGCTCTTGGCGCAATTCGTGGCGCAGGGCGGCGCTGTCGGGGAGCATCGGTCGGGAAGGCCCGGGTCGGCGAAAGGCGGATCAGTATATGCCGCAGGCCTGCGGGCCCACACGCGGCGACAGCTGCGCATGGGCGGAAAAATTACATCCTCCGCCATGACGATGCATGCGAAACGACCTTGAACCCGGGGTTCAGATGGGAAGGCTTGGGGGCCATCGGGCTTTCCGCTGCGAGGCGGACTTGCACTCCCGGCTTCCGTTGCATTCCCGTGGTCGCATTTAAGGGACAAGGCGAATGTTTTGCATGCCGTCGTTCACGGCAGAGGATGCGCAGCCAGTATAGCGACACAGCCGAAAATGCAAAGTCCGTTCGTCGGTCGATTCAGTTTGCAATGCACGCGAACCGGCGTGACGCATGTTCCACGCGCACGGGCGTGCGTCGTGAAAGGGTCAGCGCGGCGGGGGATCGAGCAATCCGTCGAGCTTGTGATGCAGGTCGTCGAGCGTGCGCGACAACTCGAGTTCGCGCGCGCTGCCCTGGTCGCGCAGTTGTTGCAATTCATGTGCCAGGTTCAGCGCCGCCAGCACCGCGACACGGTCGACCGCGGCCATGCGGTTGCTGCCGCGCACTTCGCGCATCTTTCCGTCCAGCAACTTGGCCGCCGCCATCAGGCTGCTGCGTTCGCCGGCTTCGACCCCGACGGTGTATTCGCGATCGAGGATATGCACGCTGACCGGTTCGTTGCCGCTCACGTGTGCTGCTCCAGCGACTTCAGCCGCGTGATCATGGCTTCCACCCGCGAGCGCGCCTGTTCGTTCTTGGCGAGCAATTGCGAACGTTCTCCGACCAGCTGTTCCTGCTGGTTGCGCAGGCTGCGGTTTTCATCGGCCAGGCGCTGGCAGCGGTCGGCCAGCTCCTGGATGCGCGTCGCCAGGGTGCGGAGCCGGTCGATGGGGTCGTTGTCCATGGCGGCCAAGATAGGCGTGCGCGCGGCAGGCGGTCAAGCCGGAATCATGGGCCAGGGCGGGCGGTGCTCAGGAGACGGCCTTGATGTCATGTCCCACGCCGTACTCGCGGATGAAACGCAGGCAGGCCTCCGGGGGAATGGCGTGGGATATCCAGTGGCCCTGGATCTCGTCGCAGCCATGGTCGCGCAGGAACTGCAGCTGCGCGGCGGTCTCCACGCCTTCGGCGATCACGTTGAGCGACAGCGAATGGCCCATGTTGATGATGGTGCTGGTGATGGCTTCGTCGTCGGTGTCGTGGGTCAGGTCGCCAACGAACTCCTGATCGATCTTGAGCGTCGTCAGCGGCAGTCGCTTCAGGTAGGCCAGCGAAGAGTAGCCGGTGCCGAAATCGTCGATGGCCAGGGAGATGCCGAGCGCGCGGCAGGCGCGCAAGGTGTCGGCGTTCTTTTCCGGGCTGGCCATGATCACGCTTTCGGTCAATTCCAGTTCCAGGCAATGCGCCGGTACGCCGGTTTCGGCCAGGACCCCCGCGACCACGTCGGCCAGGTCGCCGCGCTGCAACTGCGTAGCCGAGACATTGACTGCCACGGTCAGGTGGCTGAGTCCGAGTTCATGCCAGCGATGCAGGGTCCGGCAGGCCTCGCGCAACGCCCAGGCGCCGATTTCCAGGATCATGCCGGATTCCTCGGCCAGTGGGATGAACTGGCCCGGGGAGACTTCGCCGAATTCCTTGCTCTGCCAGCGCAGCAACGCCTCCACGCCGGTGATGCGGTGCTGGGTCAGCGACAACCGCGGCTGGAATACCAGCGCCAGTTCGTTGCGTTCCAGCGCCCGGCGCAACGCGCTGGCCAGGATGGCGCGGTGCCGGGTCTTTTCGTCCATCGACTCCGAATACACCTGGTAGGTGTGGCGTCCGGCGGCCTTGGCCTGGTACATGGCGGTGTCGGCGTGTTTCAGCAGATCGGTCGGCACCTGGGCATGGTCCGGGTACAGGCTGATCCCGACCGAGGGCGACACCGACATTTCCAGGCGTTCGCCGAAGCTGAGCGGGGTCATGAAGGCGTCGATGATCTGCTGGGCGACGTTCTCCGCCTCCTCGGCCGAGACGATGTCTTCCAGCACCACGGTGAACTCGTCGCCGCTCAGGCGCGCGACGGTGTGCTGCGCCCCCACGGTCTGCTGCACCCGAGCCGCGGCTGCGCGCAGGATGCGGTCGCCGGTGGCATGGCCCAGCGAATCGTTGATGTCCTTGAAACGGTCCAGGTCGATGAACAACACCGCAACCCGTCCGCTTTCGCGGCGCGCACGCACGATGGCGCGCGACAGGCGTTCGGACAGCAGCGAGCGATTCGGCAGGCTGGTCAGGGTGTCGTAGTTGGCCAGGTATCGCAGCTCCTGTTCGGCGCGCTTCTGTTCGGTGATGTCGGCGAGCACCAGCACGTAGAGGCGCCGCTGGCCGCTGGCGTCGGGAACCACATTGGTCTCGATCCGGCACAGGATCTCCTCACCGTCCTTGCGTACCTTCCAGATCTCGCCCGACCAGTTGCCGTCGCGGTTCAGGTCCGAACGCATGCGCTCGAAGAACGCCTCGTCGTGCTGGTCGCTGTCGAGCATGGTGACCGGCTTGCCGATCACTTCCCCGTCCGCATAGCCGGTGATGCGGGTGAAGGACTGGTTGACCGCAATGAAGTTGTAATCCCAGTCCAGCACCGCCACCGCCTCGCTCATGCTGCGCATAACCTCGCTGGCGATGCGGTGCTCGTACTCGGCGTTGCGGCTGGTGGTGATGTCCCGCGCGGTGCCGGCGATACGCAGCGGCCGCCCTTCGGCGTCGCGTTCGACCACGCGGCCGCGCGCGCGTACCCAGGACCAACTGCCGTGGCCTGCCAGGTCCATGCGGTGCTCGGACATGAACAGGGGCGCTTCGCCCTGCAGGTGGCTGCGCAGGCGCTGCATCACCAGCGGCAGGTCCTGTTCATGGATCGGCGGCACGTCGCCCTGGCGGGTTAGCACGGTGATCTCGGGGGAATGCATTGCGCTTTCGTCGGCGCGCATGTGGTGCAACCTGCGCCGGACCAGGTCGTAGTCCCAGAAATGTTCGCCCGATGCCCACAGCGCCAGTTTCAGGTGTTCGTCGCGCTGGCGCAGGGATTCGGTGCGCGGCGGTTCCGATGCCTCACGCTCCCGCCGCAACCAATAGCGCCGGGCGGCGATGATCGCCACCCCGGCGAGCACCAGCAGCGCGAGCAACATCACGATCAGGCGCGATGCGGACAGCGTTGCCGGGGAAGCTAATGCGCTAACAGCAGCGGATACGAATGCCATGGAGTGGTCTGCGATCTCCGCTGCCCCGAACCGGAGGAAGAGCGAGTGTAGGCGTGCTCCGGACCGGACAACAAGCAGTTGCAACGGTTTTTCGTTGTTACACTTTACCGTCCGGGTTTTTGTCCGACTCTTCGCACGGATTACGTTGGATGGCCGAGCTTCCCTTCATCGACGATGTCGCCCAGGCTGTGCAACGCTCAGGGCTGGGTGTGGATCCGTCCGAATTGCATGGCGCGTTGTGCGGCTGGCTGGCTGGGGGCGGCGAAAATGCGGCGGATTGGCCGGCCCGGGTGCTGGCCGACGACACCCTTCCCGCGCCGGAGTCGGGCAGCGCGCTGGATGAATTGCGGCAGGCCAGCGCGGCCCAGCTGGACGACCGCGGCTTCGGTTTCGAATTGCTGCTGCCGGAAGGCGAACCCTCGCTGGCGGCACGCGCCGAAGCCCTGTTCGACTGGTGCCGGGGGTTCCTGGGCGGGTTCGGATTGGCCGTCGGCGCCGCGCCACCCCTGTCGGATGAGGCCGAGGAGGCGTTGCAGGACCTGGCCCGGCTGGCGCAGGCGGCGCCCGAGAGCAGCGACGACGATGAGGATGCGGACGCCCTGGCCGAGATCGAGGAGTTCGTGCGCGTGGCGGTGCTGCTGCTGCACGGGGATTGCGTGCTGGCGCCGCGTCATCGCCAGAGCCTGAATTGATGAAAGCGGCGACCGGCATCTCCGCCGCTGAATTCGCGCGGCGCCGCAAGCAGCTCATGCGGATGGCCACCGACGACGCGATCCTGGTGCTGCCGGCCGCGCCGGAGCGCATCCGCAGCCATGACACGCACTATCCGTACAGGCAGGATTCCGATTTCTGGTATCTCACCGGCTTCCCCGAGCCGGAAGCGGTGCTGGTGCTGGTGCCGGGCCGCAAGCACGGCGAGGCCCTGCTGTTCTGTCGCGAGCGCGATCCCGAGCGCGAGGGCTGGGACGGACCCCGCGCCGGGCAGGAGGGCGCGGTGGAACAGTTCGGCATGGACGATGCCTATCCGATCGAGGACCTGGACGAAATCCTGCCGGGCCTGCTGGAAGGCCGCTCGCGGGTCTACTACCACTTCGGCCGCGACGCCGAGTTCGATCTCAAGCTGATCAGCTGGGTCAACCGGGTGCGCGCACAGGTCAGGCAGGGGGCGCAACCGCCGCATGAATTCCTGGAGCTGGGCCACCTGCTGCACGAATTCCGCCTGTTCAAGTCGAAGGATGAGTTGAAGCTGATGCAGCGCGCGGGGGATATCAGCGTCGAGGCGCACCAGGCGGCGATGCTTGCGTCCCGTCCTGGTGTCCACGAATACGAATTGCAGGCGGAAATCGAGTGCGTGTTCCGCGCAAATGATGCGTGGCCCGCGTATGGCAGCATCGTCGGCACTGGCCCCAACGCCTGCGTCCTGCATTACCGGGCCAACAATGCGCGCGCCGCCGACGGCGAGCTGATGCTGATCGACGCTGGTGCGGAATTCCGCGGCTATGCCGCCGATATCACCCGCACCTTCCCGGTCAACGGTCGTTTCAGCAAAGAGCAGCGTGCGCTGCACGACCTGGTCGGCGCGGCGCAGTCGGCCGCGCTGGCGCAGGCCCGGCCCGGCGTGGCCTATGAGGCCGGCCACAGCGCCGCGGTGGAAACCCTGACCGAGGGCCTGCTCAAGCTGGGCCTGCTGAAGGGCAGGCTGGAGAAGAACATCGACAGCGGCCAATACAAGCGCTTCTACCGCCACAAGACCGGCCACTGGCTTGGCCTGGACGTGCACGACGTGGGCGAATACCGTTTGGCCGGAGAATCGCGCCTGCTGGAGCCGGGCATGGTGTTCACCATCGAGCCCGGTCTTTACGTGTCGCCAGACGACACCACGGTCGATGCGAAATGGCGCGGCATCGGCATCCGCACCGAAGACGATGTACTGGTCACCACGGACGGGAATCGCGTGCTCACCGACAAGCTGGCGCGCAGCGCCGATGAGATCGAGGCATTGATGGCGATGCGCTGAGGCGCGCGCGGATCACTGCTTTGGTAGCGGCAGCGAAGCCTGGCCGAACACGTAGCGCCAGCCCGACGGCGTGCGCACATAGGTATCGCTGAACCACAACGTGTAATCGAACGGCGTACAGTCCTTGCGCTCGCCTTTCAACCACAGCTTGGCGGTGACGACGGCGGTATCGCCCCAGACGCGCACGGTCTGCTCGGTGTCTTCCTGGTGCTCGTAGGTGCGCATGCGATCCTCGGCCTCCTTGAGCAGGTCGGCCTTGTTCGCCACGGACCCGTTGCCGATCACCAGGACGAAATCGTCGGCCAGGATCCGCGCCATGGTGGCCGCATCGTTGGCCTTCACCGCGGCTTGGTATTGCGTATCGAGTGCGGCGACCGCGGCGATGTCATCGCTTTCGGAAGCCTGCGACGCGAGGGGCGCAAGCGACGCGAGGAAGATGGGAATAATGAGTGGAAATCGGCGCTTCATGGCGTGCTCCAGGCTGTGGATGCCGTCAGGCTAGATTCGGGTTTGATCCGATGCTCGCCGTTTTCGGACAGGGTCACCCCGTCCCGCGCGTTTGACCGGAAAGCTGCGCTAGGGCTCAGGCAGGTGCCTGGTGACCTTGGCGTTCAACAACTTCACCAGCGCAGGTTCCATGTAGTCGAATTCATCGGGGATCTCCAGGCAGATGACGCGCTTGCCGGCCAGATGAGCCTTGAACTTCGCCGACAACTTGGAGCGATGCCGCCGCTCCATGACGAAGACCAGGGCCGCCCATCGCAAAAGCTCGGGCGTCACCGGATTGTCCGCGTCGCGATTGATGCCCGCCGAAGCGGTTTCGATGCCCGGCCAGGATGCGAACACCTGTTCCGCGGTCGGGCTGCGCAACCGGTTGCGGCTGCAGACGAACAGGACTTTCAGCATGAATCCCGGATCAGGCCGCCGCCGCGAACGCCGGCCGGGTCAGGTTCACCGCATCGCCCTCGGTGCACAGCACCTCGTCCTCGATGCGGATGCCGCCGTAGGGACGGAACGCATCCACGCGCGCCCAGTCCACGCTGTCGGCGTGGCCGTTCTCCTTTACTTCTTGCAGCAGCATGTCGATGAAGTACAGGCCCGGTTCGATGGTCACCACCATGCCGGGCTCGAGCACCCTGGTCATGCGCAGGTAGGGGTGGCCGGCGGGGCGTGGGATCTTGCCGCCGCGGTCGGTTTCCGCGAAGCCGGCCACGTCATGCACCTGCAGGCCGATCGGGTGGCCCAGGCCGTGCGGGAAGAACGCTGCGCTGACCCCGGTTTCCAGCGCGGCTTCCGGCGAGACCTTGATCACGCCGAAATCCTTGAGGATGCCCATCAGGGTCAGATGCGAATCGACATGCAGCTGCTTGTAGTCCACGCCGGCGCGCACCCCTTCGCCCATCCTGATCTGCGCCGCATCCACCGCGTCTATCAGCGCCTGGAATTCGCCGGACTTGTCCTTCGCATAGGTCCGCGTGATGTCGCTGGCGTAGCCATGGAAGCTGGCGCCGGCATCGATCAGGAAACTGCGCACCGGCGCGGGCGCGGTACGGGCCAGCTCGGTGTAATGCAGCACCGCGCCGTGTTCGTTCAGGGCCACGATGTTGTTGTAGGGCAATTCGCCCAGGTCCTGGCCGACGGCGCTGCAATACGCCATGTGGATGGCGAATTCGCTCTTGCCTTCGCGGAAGGCGGCTTCGGCGGCGCGATGGCCGCGCACGCCCAGGTGCTGCGCTTCGCGCATCAGGGCGATTTCGTAAGCGGTCTTGTAAGAGCGCTGGTACTCCAGGTAGTTGATCACTGCATCGGGATTATTAGGCGTGTATTCGCCCAGAGCGCTCTGCGGTTCGCCCAGGATCGCGCAACGCGCAACCGGACTGGGTAGCAGGGCGAGCGCTTCGTCCGGTTTGCGGATGATATGGATGTCGAAGTGTTCCACCCACCAGCCGCCGGGCGCGTCCGGGACCACGTGCCAGTAGTCGAACGGCTGGTGGAAGATGACCTTCGGCCGCTGTCCCGGGGTGTACACCAGCCAGCTGTTGGGTACGCGCGTCAGCGGCAGCCAGGCCTTGAACTGCGGGTTGACCGCGTACGGATAGTCGCGGTCATCGAAGACCTGGTAATGCTGGGTGCCGCTTGGAATGAGCAGGTGATCGAAGCCGCCCCGCGCCAGCGCCTCGTCGGCGCGCCGCTTCAGGGCGGCCAGGTGTTGGGGGTAGAGGACGGTGAAATCGGTGGTTGCGGACGTTGGGGCGGAGGTGGTCATCGCGGTCACTCGTTCGGAATGCCGCGATTTTGCCGCAATCGGCGTTACGACGCAGGGAGACGGGCCCGACTTGCTTAATGGTGCCGCAAGGGATTCGGCCTGCTGATCCAGTGCCGCAACACTTCCAGATGGCTGTCGCCGATGGTGAGGAAACGCACGCCGGCCCAGCTTTGTCCGGGAGTATTGGCGCTGCCGATCCACAGCAGGTGCGCGCCGACCTCGATCGGCACGGCACGGCCCAGGCTATCGATAATGTCGAATCGCAACTGGTACAGCGCATCTTCCTGCAGGGGCGCACTGGCAACCAGCAACATGCCCGATTCGGAGATATTGCCCAGCCGGCCGACGGCCTGTTCGGTCATGGCGTCGATCACGACCACGGGTTCATGGACGTTGCGGCGCTCGGACTGGCGCGAGTCGGTAATCATGGGCTTGCTCCGTGCGTCGCGGCCGCGGTGTGGCCACCGGCAAGGTTGCGCAGCAGGCCGAGGGTGGCATGCCAGGCGCGGTCGATCGGGCGTCCCTTGTCCTCGGTGACCACGTGCACCTGCTCGCGCGCCATCAGGCGCGCCAGGCTGTCCAGCGACTGCTCGCCGATGCGCTGGCCGCGCTGGTTGACGAACAGCGCATTGTCGGTGACCGGGTTGAACCAGGACAGGCGCTGGCGGATCACGTCACCCTGCTGGTTGCTGGTGAATTCGAACCAGGTGCCGAATGGCAGAGTACGCAGGTATTCGTGGCATTTCTGTTCTTTCGACGTGCGCTTCGGCGGCGGCGCCTTCTTGGCCAACGCCTGTTCGCCAAATTCGCCGCGCGCCTTCAGTCGCACGCTCAGTTCGGTGTTCGAAACCGTTTCATCCTCGCGATTGGCATTGGACAGGCGACGGGCGATCGCCGCGGCCTCCTGATCGTGGTAGCCCACCTGGACAAGCGCGCTTTCGATCTGCCGTACGAGTTCGGCGTCGACCCTGCCACCGGCGCCTGTTTCCGCACCCCCACTCGTTTCGGCGCTGGTGGCGGCGACTATGCGCTGGGTGATCTCCTGCTGTTCCCGCCATTCTTCCGAGTCGTCGCCATTGCGCAGCAGGGTCAGGGTGAGGACGTCGGCCCATGCCTGGTTGAGCAAGGCGTGCACGAATTTCTGTGGGGTACGGCCCTGCAGCGCGGTCTCTATGGCTTCGCTGGCACGATGCTTCGCGACTTCCAACCGGTCCTTGCCGCGTGCGGCCTCTACATGGCGGCGTTCGGCCATTTCAGCCTTGCGCGCCATCGCGTTGAAGTGGGCCTGCACCTCGCTGTTGACTTCCTCGAACACGCGTTCGTCACCGTGGTAATCGGTCACCACGCGGTCCACGGCGTGCTGCAGCTTCGTCACCAGCTGCGGATCGACGTCGTCATCGCCCAGCCAGGTGGCGCCGGATTCGGCGACCGAATTCAACAGTTCGCGCGCCGGATGCTGCGGCCGCAGGAAGAACTCGCGGTCGTGCAATGCGGCCTGCGCCACCGGCACCTGCAAGCGCACCAGCAGGTCCACCGCCTGGGTGTCGCGCTGCACCTCGCGTTCGATCTCGTTGTAAAGCATCCCCAGCAACTCGAACGTGTCCGCATCCTCCTTCACCAGGGTGGCGTCCGGTCCGTACTGTTCGCGCACCTGGGCCAGCAAGGCCTCCTGCAGGTTGATCATGCTGCGATGCGGTTGCCCGGGCTGTACCGGCGCCGGAGCTGCCTGCAGTGACCGCAAAGTGGAAAGCAAGTCGTCCGTGGACAATGGCCTGCCGATTCCGGCCAGCGCGGAGAGGCCGAGGTGGCCGCTCGAGGGCGCCATCTGCGCGGCGTGACGGCTCGACAACAACTGCTGGAGCGTGGCGAAGGACGCGGCGACGGCATCGTTGCCAGCCACTACCATCCCGTTCGACGCTGCCGCGCGTTTATGCCTCTGCGGCGATTCAGGGGCCGGATCCAGGCCGAACGTCGACCAGGTCGACGCCGTAGACTCGCCATGCCAGCCGGTCATGGGGCGCCCGGTGTCGAGCGCGCCCAGCGGAGCGCTCGCTGCCCGGCGCGATGCGATCGAACCGTGGTCGTTGCGTGCGCGCCGAGGGGTGAACACCAGGCCGGGAAGCACGCCTTCCCGCGACAGCAGGGCGTTCAGTTCGTCGATCCAGCGGCCATAATTGGACAAGCTTTTCTGGTCGAAGCACTTGTAGAGCAGCAACTGCGATGGCAGGTCGATCCGCAGCGAGGTCGCTGCCGCGCGCAGGATCCTGCACAGTGCCTGCGGGCCGATCGGCAACCGGGTGGCATCAAAGGCGGGCGCAGCGGCCAGCACGCCGAAGCGCTGGCTCATGAGGTATAGCGGGGTTTGCGCGTGCAGCTCGTGGTGTCGGGCGATTTCGCTCAACGCCACGTCCTGCTCTATGTCGTCGTGTTCCACCAGGGTCATGGTCCGATGCTGGACATGCTTGTCGCGGCTTTCCCGTGGGGCCGCGTGCGGCTCGCGGATGGCGGCCACTTCCGCCTCCAGACCTGCCATGAAAAGCGGAAGCAGGTCGCCACGGTTCTGGCGCAGGGCGTGCAGATTGGCGAACTGTTCCGATTGCTGCGCATGATTGCCGGCTCTCTCGGCCTGCTTGAACAGCTGGTGCTCGAAATCCACCAGCATCAGGTTGATGCGGCTTCCCAGGTCGGCCGATACCTGGGTGAAGAAGGTGTCCAGGATCTTGCGCACGCGCGGGGGCAGGGACGCTGCGGATGCGATCGTGGCTGATGCCATTGAAGGCCGGACTGGTGGTGTTGCTGGCATGGACGTAACGGCGACCCCCTGATTGAAGTTATTTAGCACATTCCCCCCAGTCGCGCTCTTCCCGGATGTCGGCGTGGCGGGGTTACCGTTCGAGGAACAGTCCGACCGCATCATTGGTGAAACGCCTTCCGAGCTCGGTAGGGGCCACATGTCCGCCAGCCTGGGCCAACCAGCCCTTCGCCACCGCCTGTTCGAGGCGGTCCGCTAGGTCGGCCCGGGCCAGCCCGGTCCACGCCTCGAAGTCGGCCAGGGCGAAGCCCTCGTTGAGGCGCAACGCATTCAGCATGAACTCGAACGGCCGCCGCTCCGGCGCGATCCGCTCATCGCCGCCGATGGCCTTGGGAGTGCCGGCCTCGGCCAGGTAGGCCGTGGGGTGCTTGACCTTCCAGCGGCGCAGGATGTCCTGTTCCGCCCCCAGGGTGAGCTTGCCGTGCGCGCCGGCGCCGATGCCCAGATAGTCGCCGAAACGCCAGTAATTGAGGTTGTGCGCGCACTGGCGTCCCGGCCGGGCATAGGCGCTGACTTCGTATTGCGCATAGCCGGCGTCGGCCAGCAGGGCCTGGCAATGTTCCTGGATGTCCCAGGCGCGGTCCTCGTCGGGCAGGCCTTGCGGCGGGCGGGCGAAGAAGACCGTGTTCGGTTCCAGGGTCAGCTGGTAGTGCGAGATGTGGGTGGGTCGCAGGGCGAAGGCGCGCTGCAGGTCGTATTCGGCCATCGCCAGGTCCTGTCCCGGCAGCGCGTACATCAGGTCCAGGTTGAAATTGTCGAAACCCGCATCCTGCGCCAACTTGACCGCGCGATCGGCCTCGGCGCTGTCGTGGATGCGGCCCAGGCGCTTGAGACAGGCGTCGTCGAAACTCTGGATGCCGAAGCTGATGCGGTTGACGCCGGCGTCGCGGTATTTGTCGAAGCGGCCATGCTCGGCGGTGCCCGGATTGGTTTCCAGGGTTATCTCGAGGTTGGGCGCGAAGCGCAGGCGGCTGCTCGCGGCCTGCAGGAAGCGGTCGATTTGCTCGGGCGGGAACAGGCTGGGGGTACCTCCGCCGAAGAATACGCTGTGGATCGTACGGCCCCAGACCAGCGGCAGGTCCTGGTCCAGGTCGCGGATCAGGGCATCCACGTAGGCCTCGAAAGGCAGCGCGCCGCGGCCTTCGTGCGAGTTGAAATCGCAATACGGGCATTTGCGCACGCACCAGGGCAGGTGCACGTAGAGCGACAGCGGCGGCGGGATCAGCATGTCGTGGTGTAACGGCCGATGCGGCGTTCGTCGAGGGTCAGGGTATCGCCCAGCGCGTCGATTTCGGCGTAGCGCGGCGCGGCGGCTTGCTGGAACGCATCGTAGTTCGCTTCGCTGTGCCAGCGGTCCAGGGTGAGGTAGGCGCCGGTTTCATGGCTGCGCATCAGTTCGGTGTCCAGATAGCCGGAATACTCGCGGAACAGCGCGACCCATGCCCCTTGCGGGCCATACAACGACTCGAAAGCGGATTCCGACCCCGGACGTACCGTGTATTCCCATATCACGACGTACATGTCGCTTATCCCAGGGCCGACTGCAGGCGTTCGCGCAGCAGCGCCAGGGCCTGGCCACGATGGCTCAGCCGGTTCTTCAGGGCCGGCTCCATTTCCGCCGCAGCCTGGCCATGACGCGGGTCGAAGAACACCGGATCGTAGCCATGCCCGCCGCTCCCGCGCCGTTCGTGCAGGATGCGGCCGCGCCATTCTCCCTCCACGATCAGCGGCTGTGGATCGTGGGCGTGGCGCAGCAACACCAGCACGCAATAGAAGTGCGCGTTGCGCCGGTCGTCCGGGACGTCATTCAAAGCGTCCAGAAGCTTGTCGATATTGGCCGAGGCGTCGCCGTGCTGGCCGGCGTAGCGCGCCGAATACAGGCCGGGCGCGCCGTGCAGCGCCTCCACGCAGATGCCGGAGTCATCCGCCAGCGCAGGCAGGCCGGTGAGTTCGCTGGCATGACGGGCCTTGATCAGTGCGTTCTCGACGAAAGTGGTCGCGGTTTCGTCCGCATCGCCCACGCCCAGATCGGACTGGGCGATAAGCTCGATGCCGGTACCGGCGAGCAGACCGCGCAGTTCTCCCAGCTTGCCGTGGTTGGAGGAGGCGAGGACCAGTTTCACGGGGGACTCCCTTGCGCCTGCCTGGGTTGCAGCAGGTCCCAGCGATTGCCATAGCGGTCGCGGAACACGACGACGGTGGCGTAGTCCTCTTCCCGTGGCGTTTCCAGGAATTCCACACCCTTGGTCGACATGGCGCGGTAGTCGCGCCAGAAATCGTCGGTCTGCAGGAAGAAGCCTACGCGTCCGCCAGTCTGGTCGCCGATGCGCGCGCGCTGGGCGTCGTCGCTGGCCCTGGCCAGCAACAGGCCGGTTTCGCTGCTGCCTGGTGGGGCTATGCGCACCCAGCGCTTGCCGTTGCCGTGGTCGGTGTCTTCCAGCA
This sequence comes from Pseudoxanthomonas sp., assembly GCA_036677285.1. Lineage (GTDB taxonomy): Bacteria > Pseudomonadota > Gammaproteobacteria > Xanthomonadales > Xanthomonadaceae > Pseudoxanthomonas_A. The sequence goes on along the minus strand of JAKFDG010000531.1, from coordinate 4,213 downwards.
GCTCGAAGCCGAGTGCGCCGGTGTAATAGGCGATGGCCGAGTCGTAGTCATCGACCAGCAGCGCGACCAGACTGAGGGTTTGCTTCATGGGACCACCGCGATTCGCCAACCTGTGGGAGCGACGTGAGTCGCGAAGCTTTCGACCGTGGGCATGTGCTGCTGCGCGTCTCGCGACTCAGGTCGCTCCCACGAAAAAGATCCTAGCCTGCCAAAGCCGTCCGCTGTGCGGCAAACAGCTCGCCGACGCCTTTCTCGCCCAGTGCGAGCAACGCGTTCAGTTCATCGCGGCGGAAGGCATGGCCTTCGGCGGTGCCCTGCAACTCGATGAAACCACCGCCGTCGTTCATCACCAGGTTCATGTCGGTGTCGCAGTCGCTGTCTTCTGGGTAATCCAGGTCCAGCACCGGCACGCCGCGATAGATGCCGACCGATACCGCGGCGACGGCGCCGTGGATCGGGTCGCGCTTGATCTCGTTCTTCGCCTTCAGCCAGTTCACCGCATCCACCAGGGCGACGTAGGCGCCGGTGATCGCCGCGGTGCGGGTGCCCCCGTCAGCCTGCAGCACGTCGCAATCGAGGGTGATGGTGCGTTCGCCCAATGCGTTGCGGTCCACGCAGGCGCGCAGCGCGCGGCCGATAAGGCGCTGGATCTCCAGCGTGCGTCCGCCCTGCTTGCCGCGCGCAGCCTCGCGATCGCTACGGGTATGGGTGGAACGCGGCAGCATGCCGTATTCGGCGGTGACCCAGCCTTCACCCTTGCCGCGCAGGAAGCCCGGCACGCGGTTCTCCACGCTGGCCGTGCACAGCACGCGCGTCTCGCCAAAGGACACCAGCACCGAACCCTCGGCGTGGCGGGTATAGCCGCGCTGGATGCTAACTTCGCGCATCTGTTCGGGAAGGCGGCCACTGGGGCGTGCAACGGTCATGCGCGAATCCGTGAAGAGGGTGGGCTAGGTTACCATTCGCCTCCCGCAGCACCGGCCATCGCCATGATCCGCAGCATGACCGCCTACGCCACCGCCGAGCGCGCCACCGACGGCGGCACCCTGGCGTGCGAAATACGGGCGGTGAACCATCGTTTCCTGGAGCTCGGCCTGCGCCTGCCGGAGGAGCTGCGGGTGCTGGAACCGGTCCTGCGCGAGCGCATCTCCACGCGCATCGCCCGCGGCAAGCTGGATTTCTCGCTGCGCCTGCGTTCGCCGGAGGGCGAGGGTGCGCTGCAATTGAACCCTGGCCTGACTGCGCAATTGTCCGAACTGGCCCTGGACATGACCGCACGGTTCCCGGGGTTGCGCACCGAATTCGTCCAGCTGCTGCAGTTCCCCGGCGTGCTGCAAAGCAGGTCGGTCGATCCGGTGACGCTGCAGGCCGACGCGCTCGCCTTGCTGGACACGTTGCTGGACCAGTTCGTGGCCGCGCGTGAGCGTGAAGGCGAAAAGCTCGCGGTCGCCATCCACGAGCGCGTGGACGCCATCGCCGCCCGCGCCGCCGAAGCGAAGCAGTTCATCCCGATCATCCGCGCCGGCCAGCGCCAGAAGCTCGAGACCCGCCTTGCCGACCTGGCCCAGCCCGCCGATCCGGGCCGGGTCGAGCAGGAACTGGTGCTGTGGCTGCAGAAACTCGACGTGGACGAGGAGCTGGACCGCCTCGACAGCCACGTGAAGGAGATCCGCCGGGTACTGAAGCAGTCCGAGCCGGTCGGACGGCGCCTGGATTTCCTGCTGCAGGAATTCAACCGCGAGGCCAATACCCTGGGCTCCAAGTCGGTGGACGTGCGCACCACCAACATCGCGGTGGAGCTGAAGGTGCTAATCGACCAGATCCGCGAACAGGTGCAGAACATCGAATGAGCATGCGCGGAACCCTGTACATCGTCGCCGCGCCCTCCGGCGCCGGCAAGAGCAGCATCGTCAACGCCGTGCTCGCGCGCGACCCGCAGATCGCCCTTTCGATCTCGTTCACCTCGCGCCAGCCGCGCCCGGGCGAGCGCCACGCGCAGCACTACAACTTCGTCTCCGCCGACGACTTCCAGCAGATGATCGATGCCGGCGACTTCTTCGAGTACGCCAAAGTCCACGGCGACTGGAAGGGCACCGCGCGCCAGTCGGTGGAGCCGCAGCTGAACGCCGGCAAGGACGTGCTGCTGGAGATCGACTGGCAGGGCGCGCGCCAGGTGCGCAGCAAGGTGCCGGACGCGGTCAGCGTGTTCATCCTGCCGCCTTCGCGCCAGGCCCTGGAGCAGCGCATGCGCACCCGCGGCCAGGACAGCGAGGAGGTGATCCGGCAGCGGCTCGCCGCCGCACGCGAGGAAATGTCGCATTACGGCGAGTTCGATTACGTCATCGTCAACGAGGTCTTCGACACCGCCGTGGACGAGATGTGCGCCATTTTCACCGCCAGCCGGTTACGCCGGGAACCACAGGTGGCGCGTCACTACCAGCTGATCTCGGCCCTCCTGACCGAGGATGGAATTGGCCCAAGTGGCTGATTCATAAGGTGGTTCAGGTCGAATCGGTTGCATCCGTGCGGGCGTCGCCCTACAATCCGCGCCCCCTCTGTATTTAATCGCGCGGCCGCAAGCCGCCGGGAGCCCGCATGGCCCGCATCACCGTAGAAGATTGCCTGGAAGTCGTCGACAACCGTTTCGAGCTGGTCATGATGGCCGCCAAGCGCGCCCGCCAGCTGGCCAATGGCGTGGAGCCCACCATCGACAACCACGAGAGCGGCGACAAGCCGACCGTGCTGGCGCTGCGCGAGATCGCCGCGCGCAAGATCGACAACGAGCTGATCGACAGGGTCGAGAAGTCCGAGCGCGAACGCGCCGAACGAGAAGCGCTGGAATGGGCCGCGGCGGAAGTGGTGGCCGACGACGATCTGTCGAAGGGCGACGACTGAGCGATTGCAGGCGCTTACGCTTCACATCGAACAGCCCGCTAACGCGGGCTGTTTGTTTTCCAGGCGTCATTCCGCAAATCGTCATCCCAGCGCAAGCTGGAACCCTCTTTGCCGTCGTCTCCACCCAATTGCCGTTATTACCCCGCTGGCATAGGCTTGCGGCATGACTCCGGGACGCAATGTCGAGACCATTGATCATTCGCCATCGCCAGACGGCGAAGTGCCGGATTACGTCCGCCAACTGGAGCGCGTAGCCAGTTATCTGCCTGCCGAGCAATTGCCGCTGCTGCGGCGCGCCTGGCAAGTAGGTGCGGCCGCGCATGTCGGCCAGACCCGCAAATCCGGCGAGCCCTACATCACCCACCCGGTCGCCGTGGCCCAGGTGCTGGCCGAGCTGGGACTGGATGTCGAAACCCTGATCGCGGCGATCCTGCACGACACCATCGAAGACACCCCGCTGACCCATGCGCAGATCACCGCGGAATTCGGCGAGTCCGTGGCCGAACTGGTCGATGGCGTCACCAAGCTGGACAAACTGCATTTCCGCGACCGCCAGGAAGCCGCCGCGGAAAGCTTCCGCAAGATGCTGCTGGCCATGTCGCGCGACCTGCGCGTGATCATGATCAAGCTCGCCGACCGCCTGCACAACATGCGCACGCTGGGCGCGCAGGGCGACGAGGCGCGCAAGCGCATCGCCAAGGAAACCCTGGACATCTACGCGCCCATCGCCCAGCGCCTGGGCATGAACCTGGTCAAGTCCGAGCTGCAGGACCTGGGTTTTCGCGCGCTGTACCCGTGGCGCCACGCGATCATCGAGAAGCACATCCGCAGCCAGCCGGTGGTGCGGCGCGAGTCGATGGTGCAGATCGAGGCGCACCTGTCGCAGCGCCTGACCAAGGAAGGTTTGGAGCATCGCCTGGTCAGCCGGATCAAGACGCCCTGGAGCATCTACAACAAGATGCGCGGCGAGGGCAAAAGCTTCGACCAGGTGATGGACGTGTTCGGCTTCCGCGTGGTCGTCTCCAGCGTGCCGAACTGTTATCACGCGCTGGGCGCAGTGCACGCGCAATACAAGCCACTGGATGCCCGTTTCCGCGACTTCATCGCCATCCCCAAGGCCAACGGCTACCAATCGCTGCACACGGTGCTGTTCGGGCCCTACGGTTCGCCGATCGAGGTGCAGATACGCACCGCGGAGATGGACCTGATCGCCGAGCGTGGCATCGCCGCGCACTGGACCTACAAGTACGGCGCGCAGACCCCGAACAGCGCTCAGAGCCGCGCCCATGCCTGGATCGTGGAACTGATCGAGAACCAG
>JAKFDG010000530.1:0-4227 GCA_036677285.1 Pseudoxanthomonas sp. | reverse complement strand
GTCGAACTGGACCCGGAACAGGCACGTGAATTCCATGCCTTCCTGGTGCGGCAGGTGGTGCGGATGCTGTGCATCGGCCTGATCCATGGCGACCTGTCGGCCTACAACGTGCTGGTCGGCGCGGATGGTCCGGTGGTGATCGATTTCCCGCAGGTAGTCAGCGCCACCGGCAACAACGCCGCGCGCGCGATGCTGCTGCGCGACGTCAACAATCTCACCGCCAGCCTCGGCGCGTTCGCGCCGGAACTGCTGGATACCTGGTATGGCGAGGAGATGTGGGCCCTGTTCGAACAGGGCGACCTGTATCCGGACACCGTCCTCAGCGGGAAATTCACCCACGACGAACGCAGCATCGACCTGGATGGCGTGCGCGACGCGATCAACGACGCACGCGAGGAAGCATTGATCCGCCAGCAGGGTCGTGAGGCGGCGGCGGAGATGGATTGACCAAACCGGCGTAGGAGCGACGTAAGTCGCGACGGAAATCTCCGCACGCAAGCGTAGGTACATTGAATTTCGGTCGCGACTTACGTCGCTCCTACCACGCTTCTACGGCGGGGCGTGTAATCTTTGCGGCCTCTCTTCCCCAGGAACCCTCCATGACGATTTCCATGCACGCCGCCTCCGTTCCCGTATTCCAGCAGATGCTCGGCAGCCTCGACCAGTTATTGGAGAAGGCGGAGGTTCACGCCACCGAACGCAAGATCGATCCGGCTGCGCTGTTGCAGGCGCGCTTGTTTCCCGACATGTTCCCGCTACTGCGCCAGGTGCAGATCGCCTGCGATTTCGCCAAGGGCGTATCGGGACGGCTGGCCGGAGTCGAGCTGCCGGTGTTCGATGACCAGGAACAAAGCTTCGCCGACCTCCGCGCACTGGTCGCCAAGGCCCTTGCCTTCATTGGTAGCCTGGAGGCGGCGCAATTCGACGGCAGCGAAACCCGCGAAATCGTGCTGCGTCCGGGAACGCCAAAGGAGCGCAAGATCGCCGGCCAGGCTTACCTGCTCAGCTACGGCTTGCCGCAGTTCTTCTTCCACGTCACCACGGCTTACGCATTGCTGCGCCACAATGGTGTGGAAGTGGGCAAGCGCGATTACATGGGCGCCTATTGAGCGCGAGGCCACGGAACGAATCCTGCGTGCGCAGAAGCCGACATTTCCGCGCCCCATCACCGTAATACCGACCGGACCGATGATATGACCAGCAGAGCCAAGCCCTGGGATCGCAAGAACCCGCTCAGGCCCGATGAACACACCAGGTTGACGCCGGAGCAGGTCGAACAGGCGAAACAGCGTGCTGCCGCCGCAGGGCGTGTGTACCCCAACCTGGTCGACAACATGTATGTGGCGGCGCAGGCGCGGAAACAGGGCGCCAGGAAATCCTCTCCTTCACGTGCGAATCAGTAAGTACATTTTTTCAGAGGATCGAGCATGAGTTGGTTGGGCATCGTTCTGATCGTGGTTGGAATCTATCTCGCGATCAAGGTCGCGGGCTTCGCATTGAAGTTGGCGCTGTGGGTGCTGGTGATCGGTGGCGCCTACTGGCTGCTTGCGCCTCACCTGGGATTGCCCGTTCCATTCTGAAAGTATCACCGCATGTCATGTGCGTGACACAAAAAACTAACCGGATTTGCACACGGCAATGGCTATCCTGATGCCACGTCCGCAATCGCTGTGACGAGGGAAGCCAGTTCCCTTGCCAGCCATTGCGGACGACCAGTTCATGCAGGCCCAGTTGCCTTCAGCCAGGCCACCGCGCCCTTGCCGGCGCGGTGGCCGCTGGCGAAGCAGGCGGTCAAGAGATAACCGCCGGTAGGCGCTTCCCAGTCCAGCATCTCGCCCGCGCAGAACACGCCGGGCAGCGCATTCAGCATCAATGCCTCGTCCATCGCTTCCAGGCGCACGCCGCCGGCACTGCTGATGGTCTCGGCGAGTGGACGCGGACGCTTCAGGGTCAGCGACAGGCGATGGATGGTGCGCGCGAGCAGCGACGCGTTGTCGAGCTGGGTCTTGTCGAGCATTTCGTAGAGCAACGCCGCTTTCACTCCGCTGATCCCGGCCTGGCGACGCAGATGCTCGCTCACGCTGCGGTGACCGCGCGGTTTGGACAGCTCCTGCTGCAGGCGCTGCAAGCTGCGTCCCGGCGCCAGGTCGAGCTGCAGCGTGGCGTGGCCATTGCGTGCGATCGCCTCGCGCAGTTCCGCCGAGAGTGCATAGATCAGGCTGCCTTCGATACCGTGTGCGCTGACCACGCATTCGCCCTGCAATGCATGCTCATTTCCTTCCGCATCGCGCCAGTGCGCGACCACCGCCTTCAACGGCGCGCCGGCATGGCGCGTGGCCAGGTGTTCGCTCCAGTCGATGTCGAATCCGCAATTGGCGGGCTTCAGTGGCGACACATCTACGCCGCGTTCGGCCAGCAATGGCTGCCATGCGCCGTCGGAACCGAGTTGCGGCCAACTGCCGCCACCCATGGCCAGCACCACTGCACCGGCGGGGACCGTAGCTTCACCTGCAGGCGTGGCGAAGCGCAGTGCGCCGTTGCCGCCCCAGCCCAGCCAGCGGTGGTGCACGTGGAAGCGCACGCCGCTTTCGCGCAGACGGCGTACCCAGCCGCGGAGCAGCGGCGCCGCCTTGAGGTCGGCCGGGAATACGCGCCCGGAAGTTCCGATGAAGGTTTCAACGCCCAGCCCGCGCGCCCATTCGCGCAAGGCATCGGCGTCGAAGTCGCGCAACCATGCGCGCACTTCCGATTCGCGCTCGCGGAACCGGCTTGCGAATACATCGAGGGCATCGGAGTGGGTGAGGTTCAAGCCACCCTTGCCGGCGATCAGGAACTTGCGTCCGACCGAACCCTTCGACTCGTAGACATCCACCTCCATACCGGCCGCGCGCGCGACTTCCGCGGCGATCAGTCCGGCGGGACCGCCGCCGATCACGGCCAGGCGTTGCGGAGTGGGGGAAGTCATCGGCTCAATGCGGCTTCACGCCCAATAGCTCAACCTCGAATACCAGCGATGCGTTCGGAGGGATCACGCCGCCGGCGCCGTCTCGACCGTAACCATAGTCGGAAGGAATCAATAGCACGCGCTTGCCGCCCACTCTCATGCCGGCCACGCCATCGTCCCAGCCGCGGATCACCTGGCCTGCGCCGAGCAGGAAGGTGAACGGCTCGGCGCGGTCCACAGAGCTGTCGAACTTCTCGCCGCGCTGCTTTTGCGCCTTCTCGTCGTACAGCCAGCCGGTGTAGTGCACGGTCACGTCGGAGCCGCCGGTGGCGATCGCGCCGGTACCGACGGTCTCGTCGATGTGCTGCAATTCGGCGACGCTGCCCCCGGGCGGCGGGCCGGGATCGGCGCAGGCCGAGAGCATCAGCAGGGCAAGCACGGAGAGTCCGCGACGCATGGCGTTTCCTTCTATGGGAGGCGCGCAGGGTAACGCATGCGGTCAAGTCGATGCGGACGCGGCTATCATGGCGGCATGTCCAAGCTGCTGCTCAACCTGCGCAACGTGCCCGAAGACGAGGCCGACGAAGTACGTGCATGGCTCAAGGAAAACGCCATCGGGTTCTACGAGACCCAGCCGAGCCCGTGGGGGATTTCTTCCGGCGGCATCTGGATAGACGACGATAGCGAGCTGCCCCGTGCCAAGACTCTGATGGCCGATTACCAGGCGCAGCGCCTGCTGCGCGCGCAGGCGGACCAGGCTGCGGCGCGCAGCGATGGCAGTGCGGAAACTTTCATGACGTTGTTCCGTCGACGGCCGTGGTATGTGCTGGGTATGCTCGCGGCGATAGTTGGCATCATCGCGCTGACGCTTGCATTGCCGTATCTGTTCATAGGCTGAAACGGTCGCGACAGGGTGGGCCTTGGCCCACCGCTCCGGTTATCGCGAGATTGCAAAAAAGCGGATCAGGGCACGCCTGTGGTTCACGGAATGCGCTGTTCGTACTCAGCTTCCAGGCGCGTATGCGTCGCCCAGAAACCAGGCGGAATACGCCCATTGAGCCGATCGACCAGGATGTCCAGGTGCGTGTGCCATCCGCCCGCGACGCTGAGCATCTCCTCGCGGTTGGGCAGGCGACTGTGGACCAGCACCAGCAGCACATCATCGCCATCCGCGCTGAGTTCAAAACGGACTTCCGAATTCTCGCCGGAAGGCTCGCCCCAGGTGTAGGCCAGCAGTCGCGGCGGTTCACACGCGGTGATGCGGCCGTGCATGCGGCTTTCGG
>JAKFDG010000529.1:0-9714 GCA_036677285.1 Pseudoxanthomonas sp. | reverse complement strand
CCGCGATTTCTAAGTGGCGGCGATGGTATCGATTCCCCTGACCAGGCGCGACGCCAGCCGCTTGTTCTGCAACTGCGCCAACCACCACTCCAAGGCCCGGCCCTGATGATCGCCGCGCCAGGCCACATAGAGGAGATTGGGCTCGCGTGGATCCGCCATCTTCTTCTCCACCAGATCACCGCGCTTGAGCAGACCGGCAACGCGATCGCGCGGCAACCAGCCCACGCCCAGGCCTTCGCATTGGGCCTGGATCTTGGCGTGCATGCTGGGCACCGCCAGCGATGGCTGTCCGCCAAGGACGCCATAACCACGCACATCCACTCTCCGCGAGGTATCGGCCACCACCACCGCGCGATGCTGGAGGACCGCAGACGCATCCACCGGTTCCTGGGCCTTGGCCAAGGGATGGCGCGGCGATACCGCGAATACCCAGTCCATCACGCCTAATTCGAACCAACGCAGGCCGGGAATGACCGGGGGCTCGTTCGTCGCACCTACGACCAGGTCCGCGCGGCCGTCGCGCAACGCATCCCAGGTACCGGTGAGGACTTCATGGGTAATGCGTAGCGTCACGCCGGACTTCAGAGCGTCGAATGCGCGAATGACGGGCAGCAATGTCTCGAATTCGAGGATTTCATCCGTGACGATCCAGAGGCGATCTTCCCACCCTCCCGCCACCTGTTTGACCCGCTGCGTCAATCGCGACACATCCAGCATCAGGCGGGCGGCTTCCTGCGCCAGCAGATGGCCGGCCGGCGTGAGCTGCAGACGGTAACGGCGACGGTCGAACAACAGGGCATCGAAGCGCGCCTCGAGCTGCCGCGCCGCATGCGACACGGTGGAAGGCGCCTTACCCAACCGGGCGGCGGCGCGGGACAGGCTGCCGCTTTCGCGGATGGCTTCCAGAAGGGCCAATTCGTCCGCTGACAACATGTTCGATACCTTCGAACGAGTTCATCGTGATTGTGGCACGGAAAGCCGGAAACACTGCGCCAGTATGCGTTTCACAGCATGAGCTGGCATTGAAGGACATCACCATGAACCGCTTCACCAACAAGACCATTCTCGTCACCGGCGGCAGCAGCGGCATCGGACTGGCCGCCGCCCAGGCGTTCGCTGCGGAAGGCGCTCGCGTCGTCATCACCGGCCGCGACGCGGCGGCGCTCGAACAGGCCAAGGCCACCTTGGGCCAGGATGCCGTCGTACTGGTCAACGACGCCGCCAATACGGCCGATGCCAAGTCGCTCGCCGCAACCCTGGCGGCCAGCGACCTGCGTCTGGACGCCGTGTTCGTCAACGCCGGGGCCGCGAAGTTCGCCGCCTTCCCGGACGTGGACGAGGCGCTGTGGGACCATATCTTCAACACCAACATCAAGGGCCCGTATTTCCAGGTCCAGGCCCTGTTGCCGCTGCTCAACCCGGGCGCATCGATCGTCATCAATGGTTCGATCAATGCACGCATCGGCATGCCCAACACCTCCGTGTATGCCGCCAGCAAGGCCGCCGTGATCTCGTTGGCCAAGACGCTGTCAGCCGAGCTTCTGCCGCGTGGCGTGCGCGTCAACGTGCTCAGCCCGGGACCGGTTTCGACCCCGATCTACGGGAAGCTCGGTCTGGATGCCGCCACGCTCGAAGCCACGGCCGCGCAGATCCAGAACCAGATTCCGCTGGGTCGCTTCGGCACGCCGGAAGAAATCGCTTCCACGGTGCTGCATCTCTCGTCGCCCGAGTCGGCCTACATCGTCGGCACCGAGATCATCGCCGACGGCGGCATGAGCCAGCTCTAGACGCCAGACAACCCTGCGCCCGGCCGACGGGTGCCGGCTTCCACGTTGAAACTGAGTACCCGTCGGTTCCGCGCCACCAACTGCCAGGAGAACGCCTTGAACAACTTGCTGCGCCCCTTCCAACATGCCGCCATCGCTCTGCTGATGGTCCTGGCCGTCCAGTCGACTGCACATGCGGCCGACAACGATTCCATCCAGAGCCATTCGGCGACCGTCAACGGCGTCACCCTGCACTACCTCCAGGCTGGCAAAGGCGATGAATCGCCCGTCGTGCTGCTGCACGGCTATGCCGAAACCAGTCACATGTGGCGTCCCTTGATGCCCCAGCTGGCCGATCGCCACGTGGTGATCGCGCCCGACCTGCGTGGTGCGGGCTCGTCCTCCAAGCCCGACGGCGGCTACGACAAGAAGAACCTGGCCCAGGACATCCACGCACTGGTGAAGTCCCTCGGCTATCCCAAGGTCAGGATCGTGGGCCACGACATCGGCCTGATGGTCGCCTACGCCTATGCGGCCCAGTATCCGGACGAGGTCGAGAGCATCGTGCTGATGGATGCCTTCCTGCCCGGCGTCGGCGACTGGACCAAGGTCTGGCTGTTGCGCGACCTGTGGCATTTCCACTTCTACGGCGAAACGCCGCTGAAGCTGGTCGATGGCCGCGAGCGCACCTACTTCGAACACTTCTGGAACGACTTTGCGGCCGACCGCACCCGCTCCATTCCCGAAGCGGACCGCCAGTTCTACGCAGCCGAATACGCGAAGCCCGGTGGCATGCGGGCCGGCTTCGAGTACTTCAAGAATTTCGAGCAGGACGCCAAGGACTTTGCGGGCTTCGCCCAGACCAAGCTGCAGATACCCATGCTGGTGCTGTCAGGTGAAAAAGCCGGCGGCCAGTTCCTGATCGACCAGGGCCGGCTCGTGGATACAAACGTCGAAGGCGTCATCATCAAGGGTTCCGGGCATTGGCTGATGGAAGAAGCACCGGAGCAGACGATCCCCGCGTTGGTCGCCTTCCTCAACAAGTAAATGCCAACCGACACGCGATGTCCGCTGCCGATGCGGCGGACAGTGCGCAAGGCACGCAACTCCAAAGGGAGATAAAGCGATGTCTGCAAAAATACAAATGCTGATGGCAGGAGTGTTGGTCGCCGCGACTCTTGCTGCGGATGGACAGGAACCGTCCAGGCAACAGCGGCTCACCCCGCCGGAGTACGGAAAGATTGCGCCCACGAACGCCACGGCCGGGACGTCTGGCGTCGCCGGACTCGAGACACGGGTACTGAAGGGCGTACCGTCGGCAACCGGCCTGTACACGATCCTGCTGACGATCCCGCCGCATACCCGGATCGCCGCCCACGATCATCCGGATGATCGGGTCGCGACCGTTGTTTCAGGGACCTGGTACTTCGGCTATGGCACGAATTTCGACGAGGACGGGCTGAAGGCATTACCGCCAGGAAGCTTCTACACCGAGCCTCCGGGTCAGCCGCACTTCGCACGAACCGGCGAAACAACCGTGGTGCTGCAGATTACTGGCGTCGGCCCGACCGGTACCACTTATGTGGAAGCCTTGCCGCTTCCGAAGCCTGATCGGGACTAGCTGATCCGGTCACTCCAGTGTCCACTTCGGGTCGGAAGCGGACACCATGGGAACGGCGCCAGGTATGCCCCTGATGATGGATTCAGTCAGAAGCACGCGCCCCCGGAGCACCAACGCGTTCGTCCCTGGCCGTTTCTCGGCGCGCCGTATCAGGTCGGTCGGTGTCGAGGCAGATCGCCGGAACCGGCGTCAGAGGCGACGCGCGCAGCACACGCACCTGTCCGAGGTCCTTCCCGAGCGGGTCAACAAAAACTCCATCCGGCTCGGGGAGAGGCTCCATGGCGAGCGCGTTCAGTGGAGCGTTGGGCGGCAGCCCGAGCACTTCCAGCCAACTCTCGATCTCGTATTCCATCGCCCTGCGTCCACCACTTTCTCAGCCAGCACCCGGGTGGCACGACGCGATCCTGGATCGCACGCCGCCGCGGGTCCGGCAATCAACCACGGCCGCTCCCCCGTTCCCATTGCGTTGTCATAGGCACCCTGCCCGAGTGGAGGAGCTATGCGCCTGGAAGCCTTGCGATCGGCGTTCCTGCTCCGGTGCGCGGCACTGATCTGCCTCTGCGGGGCAGCGTTGAGCGCGCATGCGCAGCAGCCCGCGGCGGGCGCGCAGGTCGGCCTCGAGCCGACCTTCGAATGGGCGGACTCTGCCGATTACGCGCAGTACCTGTTCCTCGTACGGGCGGCGGGAGCGCCGATTCCGCAGTACGCGCTGGTATCCGCGAACGATCCCGCGACCTGCGCAGACGGCGTCACGTGCCGACTCGCGCCAGGCCATTCCGCCTATGTGTTGTTGCCGCCGGGTGAGTTCGAATGGGCGACGTACGGGTACCACGTGCAAGCGCAGGCCTGGCAACCGTGGTCGCCCGCGAACTGGTCGGCGTTCCGCATCGAACTCCCGTCGCCTGCGCTGACTGCGACATGGAACGGCGACAATGTGCAACTGCAGTGGACGCGCGTTCCGGCGGCCGCAACATATTCCGTGACGCTGCGGCACGAGGGATTCGCGCCGACATCGGTCAGCCTCGAATGCGCTGCGGACCCGTGCACCGCCAGCATCAACGTCGCGCAGATTCCCTACGGCACGATTCGCGTCGAGATGCGTTCATGCGGTGCGAACGGGCAATGCTCGCCCACGCCTGCCATCGCGGTAGTGACGAAGAGTTGCCCCGCGGCGCCGGCCACCCCCGTCATCCTGTCTCCTTCGCCCGACGCGACCCTCGCCGGCTTCCTCGCACTGCAGTTCGCCAACGTGGCGTATGCCGAGCGTTTCCGCATCCGCGTCCGTCGCAACGGCACGCCGATGACGGAAGTGATCGACGAGGAAGTCGGCATCTCGACATTGCAATGCGCGAACAACACCTGTCTGCGCGTGCTTCCGCTGATCGTCGGCTCGTACACCGTGCGCCTGTCCGCCGCGTGCGCCACCGATTGGAGCGGCGAAGCGGAACGCGACTTCGTCGTCGCCACGGCGCAGACCGTCCCGGAGATCCTGGCGCCATTGGCGTCGCAGGCCACGTCCGACTATCCACTCATCGCGTGGCGCCGCATCGCGCAGATAGATCGCTACGAAGTCACCGCGACCAACGTAGCGACGCAGGCGAAGCAACAGGCCATCGTCACCTGCCAGGTCGACGCCATCTGCGCGCTGGACGCACTGCAGGCGCAATGGACGCCGATGAACGGCCCCCACGATGTCGCCGTGCGGATCGCCATGCTCGAAATGCCGAGCGCGACCGTTCGGTTCGATCCATCGTCCGCGTACGAACCGCCGCCTGCCGAGATCATCTCGCCCGCTGAAGGCGAGCACGTGCCCTGGCCGCTCGAACTGCTGCTCCTGTTCCGTGCAGATCCGCAGGCGTCTCTCGTGGCGGCGGAAGTGACGGGGCCCGGCGGGTTTACCGCGCCCATGGAGTTCAAGCGCACCAGCCCCGAGTGCACCCTCGAGTTCGAGACTGCCCTAACGCTGGAATGCACGATCTCGCTGAAACTGACGAGCACCGGCTCGCACGATGTGTACGTGCAGACGAAGACGCCTGCCGTGGCAGGCGACATGGCGCACCGCACGTTCTTGCGCACCAACACCGCCGCGCAAGGCGACAAGGCGATCTACCGGATCTACGCGCAGAACACGCAATTCCTGCCGCCCTCTCCCGTAAATGGCGGAGCCAGCAGCGCGTACGGCATGAGCGACCGCGACCGCGCGCGGCGTTTGGCCGAATACATCCTTGCGAACAACTTCGATGTCGTCGCGCTCAGCGAAGTCTTCATGTTCCCGCCGAAGGAGATCCTCAACCAGAAGCTCGGTGGCCTCTACAACGGCGTCAGCAACATCGATACGCAGGGGCGCGTGAGCGCCGGGACGATCGCCGGCATCGTCGGTGGCTACCTGGCCGGATGGTGGGTGAACGCCGCGGGTGCAGGCGCGCTCGCGGGCTGGGGCATGAACTTCAGCGACTGGTTCGAGGCAGCGAACTCGGGCCTGGCCATCTACAGTCGCTTCCCGATCGTCGAATACGGCGACACGGCCGACGACAACTCGCGCTGCACCGACGATCTCTTCAACGAGCTGGACGAGGACCACCCGGCAGGGGAAAGCGGCTTCCTCATCAATCGGCGCGTGCGATTCCGGCAGTACTGCCACGGCGCGGGCGACGACGATCTCTCCGCGAAAGGATTCGCCGCGGTGCAGTTGCGCAATACGCGCACGGGGCTGCCGCTCTGGATCATGTGGTCGCACACGCAGGCATTCGCAGCCGGCAGTTCGTTCGTCGGCCTGCCCGATGGCAACTACGAGGACAGCTACGAAGCCCGCGCCACCCAGATCGAAGACAACGCCGGGCCGGCGATGAACCACATCATGGGCCTGACGCCGAACTTCGACGCGTTCGTGCTGGGCGACTGGAACCTGCCGCAACCGCCGTCGGTGAGCGCGGTGCCGCGCAAGGACCCGTCGGGCAACGCGCAGACGGATGGCTGGCCCGACTTCGGCCAGCTGTACGACGCACCGCCCGCACAGGACAACACGCGCAATCCGCTGCTGTCGTCACTGGTGGGCGGGCATGCGCCGGGAGACGACATCCGCCTGTTCGATCAGTACTGGGCCTACTTCGATCCGCGCAACGCGGGGCGCACCTTCAACCGATTCACCGATCTGTGGCTGTTCAACCCCGCGGGCGATGGGGGCTGGACGTTCGAGCCCGGCAAGAACCCGGTAGCCACGTGTCGCGAAGTCGGCGAGCCCTGCCACGATCGCGGCTTACGCTACGACACCGTGCTCGCCAGCTTCCATGCGTGGAACTGGCAGAACAACGGGGTCACGTATTCCGGCGTGCCACGCGATCCGCAACGCAGCCCGGCGTGGGATGAACGACAAAGTTGCGTGCTGCACATTCGGCGCTCGCTCGGTTTCGCCCTCAGCGACCACTGGGGCACGATCATCGAAGTCGGTCCTTCGGCGCCGCACTGCAGTCCGAACACGGCGAAGGCGGATCCGCACAAGTGGCGAGTCCCTGCGAACGCCCCGCCGCAACCGATCGGCTTCGATGACGCCGCGGGCCGGCACCAGGGCATGTTCGCGTACGGCGGCGCGAACGAATGGTTCTACATGAGCGACGGCGGCTCGATCGACGTTGTCGCGGTGAAGTTCTCCTCAGGTTTCAATGGCCTGTCGCTGGAAGCCTACGACGCGCGCGACCTCTCGACACGGCTCACGGCGGGCGCCGAGCAGGACCCGCGGCAGATGCTGACCGAGACCTGCCCGGACGCATCCGGCCACATCGGTCGCATGGGCCACGTCCCGAAGGACTGCGCGACCGCCACCAAGCGCCTGACGTACACGCACGACGGCCCATTCTTCATCCGCATCCGCCCCGTGAAGGACGGCCAGGTCTGCGACAACTGCGTGGGCGACTACGAAGTGCTGTTCCGCGAGCGCTTCTGCCAGGAATATTTCGATGCGGTCCCGGTCAAGGCGCGCGCCCAAGGAGGAAAACCGGCGACCGTGGGATGGCTCGGCGCCGTCGATGCCGCGAAATGCTGGTTCACCTTCGACCTGTCGATGCAGAGTGCGGAAGCCACGCCGCAGACGCTCGTCATCGAGGGCCTGCACGGTCTCAACAAGCAGTTCTGCACCGAGTTCCCCGGCAACACCGGCCCGTGCGACGACCGCTACGAACTGCGGATCTACGACTCCTCGCCGCCGCACAACGACACGGTGCCGCCCGAGAAGCCGACGGTGCTGCTGGTCGACCCGCCCCTGATGCTGACCGCCGACGCGGACACATCGACGATCCCGACGACTGCCGCATGGTTCGCACCGCTGGGACCAATGGTCACCGGCGTGATGCCGAAGACGCAGAAGCGCACGTTCTACGCGGAACTGACGCGCATCGGCGGCACCGCGGCGCAGCGCGCGGGCTTCCCGTGGACGACGAACCTGCGCACTGTGACCTACAACACCGTCACCACCACCGACATCCAGGACGACCTCGAGATCGAAATCGAAGTCTGCCTGCCCCTGCTCGGCTGCGTCCTCAAGGGCATCAAGGACCCGTTCGAGACCGAGGACGAAGTGGACATGTCGCTGTGGATCGACGGCCAGTACCGCATGGGAGGACGCAGCACGCTCAACGTCGACAACGCCGGCTCCGACGCATTCCGCTTCCCCAACACGGCGCCGGGCATGACGAAGGAATGCGAGGAGTACGCCTACCAGTGGTGCGGCAACGCGAACTACCACGTGAAGTTCGCCCGCAGCGAAATCGGCACCACGGTGAACTACACCAACGCCACACAGCTGTCGGTGCTCGAACGGGACGGCTTCACGCAGAGCGACACCGTGATCTCGGACATGTACAACTGCGACTTCACCGGGCCTGCGCCGATCGCCAGCTCGTGGGCGGCGACGGAGTTCCGGCGCGCGTGGGATGAGTTGCTGAAGGGTCTGCCTGCGAACCCCAAGATGCCGATGCGGTTCTCGGACGACTGCCCGGATGACGACCCGCAGTTCAATTACTTCCTCAAGGCGACGGTGCCGGCGCTGCCGTGATGGCGCGCACCAAAAAAAGACCTCCACGCCAGGAGGTCTTGTGGGATCCACCATAAGGCTAGAGCGATGGCTTCGGACGCGCCCGGACCGTCGCTATGCGTAGGCAAAGCTGCAGCGATTGGCATCCAACTGATTGAATTTTCCTGCCGCGGAGAGTCCATAAGGCTGGAGTTTCCGAAACCGCATGGAATCATCAATTGAATCAATCAATTGCATTTGACGCGGCTCGTGATAGTTACACGCACCGCTGAGCTTGATCATTCGAAGCAATCGCCCGGGATCAGCTCGCCAGCAAGTTGATCAATCCCAGTCCCAATGGCCGCTACCGGCCAGAAGCGGACATCGAATCTCGCAGAAAATTAATTAGGGTTCGGGCGGGATTGAGCGTTTCTTCCATTTAGCTACTTCCCATGCGATAGAGCGGGATAAGCACAGGATCGAGCAAAGAGCTCTACTACGGCGACAGCGCGACGCTCATCCGAGCTCGTAGAAACCTCTGAATCATGATGTCCTACTATCAGAAGTACAAACTGAGAGGCTGCAAGGGCTGTATCGTTCGCGTAGCAGCGATTAGCGAATACCCTCTGCAAAAAGTATAGATGCGTGCTATATCGTTGGTGCCACCGCTCAAGATTGATTGTCGGCACTAGACTGGAGCGAGCCACCATCTGATCAAACGCAATTGACGCGGGATGTCTGGCTTGGCGAAGCAACTCACGCGATGCCTGATTCAGTTGCGAGCGAAGGGTTTTCTCTTGCATGTACTCGAGCACTGGCGTCGGTACTGCATCCAGCCAGTACTCGATAACAGCCTCAAGCAGGGCTGACTTCCCTCGAAAGTAGGCATATAGGGTTGGCTTGGCTACCCCTGCCCTTTCCGCAACCATGCGCATATTGGCGCGGTCATATCCGACTTCGGCAAACACGTTGCCGGCAGCATGGATAATTTCATTCCGCTGTTCCTGGCGGTGGCTATACCACCTGGAACGATGTGAGCGCTCAGCAGTCATCGACACGTTGGATGCAAGTGCGCATTGCGCGCTCATGCAGCATGTCCTTCGGCGGGCGGATCCTTGCCTTCGGGCTTGATCTTGAACCAGATGGAATACATGGCCGGCAGAAACACCAGGGTCAGGACCGTTCCCGCGAACGTGCCACCGATTAGCGTGTAGGCGAGCGTTCCCCAAAACACAGAACTGGTCAGCGGAATGAAGGCCAGAATCGCGGCCATGGCGGTCAGGATCACCGGCCGGGCACGCTGTACGGTGGCTTCGACGACG
>JAKFDG010000528.1:0-1620 GCA_036677285.1 Pseudoxanthomonas sp. | reverse complement strand
CGACCATGCGCAGCAACAGCGGCGACGGGCAGGCGGAAAACAGCGCGAAGTGGAACGCCTTGTGCCGTTGCGCCCAGTCGTCGTCCAGCACCACGGCGGCCTTGCCGAGCTTCTTCTCGATCAGCCCCAGGCGATGGAAGGCCCCCAGCACGTTCGCCTCCCAGGCGTCGTCGCCATGCTCGATGGCATCGGCCAGCGCCTCGCATTCCAGCAGGCAACGCAGACGGGTGATCTCGCGAAAGTCGTCCACCGACAATCCCGCGACCCGAAAGCCCTTGTTCTCGCTGGCCTCGACTATCCCTTCCTGGGCCAGTCGGTTGAGCGCCTCGCGAATCGGCGAGCTGCTCAGGCCGTAGGACTTGGACAGCTCGGCCACCTTGAGTTTTTCCCCGGGCGCAAGTTCGCAGCAGATGATCGACTTCTTCATCTGCTGCAACGCCACATCGATCAGAGAACCGCCGTTCGTGTTCAGCATGGAATTCCCCGCCCCAATATTGCATTAACCGAAATTTTATGCGCAAAAACAATTTTGTGCAATTTAGCAGTGATCCGTTGGTCACGCCTCTCAGGTCAAGCTGAAATAATTGAGGATCAGTTGTAACTCCTGGCCCAGCCGCGCCAGGTCATTGCTCGCCGCCATCAGTTGCTGGTTGCAGGCATGGCTCTGTTCCGTACTGTCGCGCACATTGACCATGCTGCGGCTGACCTCCTCGGCCACCTGGCACTGCTGTTCGGTGGCGGCGGCGATCTGCTGGTTCATCGCGTGCATGGTCGCCACGTCCTCGGCCACCCGGCTCAAGGCCGCACTGGCCTGGCTGGACAGCGCCTGGGCGTGTAGCGACTGCTCGCGCGCCCGGGCGATCTTGCCGAGCGCGTCCTTGCTCTCGCGCTGCAGCGCTTCGATCATGCCGCCAATCTCGCTGGCGGATGCCTGGGTGCGGTTGGCGAGCTGGCGCACCTCGTCCGCCACCACGGAAAAGCCCCGCCCCTCCTCGCCGGCCCTGGCCGCCTCGATCGCCGCATTCAGGGCCAGCAGATTGGTCTGCTCGGCCAGGCCGCGGATCACCTCCAGCACCCGGCTGATGCGCAGGCTCTGCTCATCCAGGCTGTGCATGCCCAGGCTCGCCTCTTCCATCTGCCCGGACAGCTGCTGGATCTGCTGCACCACGGCCAGCACGTCGCGGCTCCCCGCCGCCGAACCCTCCTTGGCCGAACGCGCCGCCTGCAACGTCTGCTCGGTGCTGCGCGCCACATCCCCCAGGGTGGCATTCATCTGCAGCATCGCCGTCGCGGTCTTGTCGGTCTCCAGCGATTGGGCCTGCGCCCGCTCGGCGGCTTGGTCGGTGATGCGGGTGAGGTTGCCGGTCGCCTGGTTGAGCTGGCGGGTGCCACCCTCGATCTTGCCGACGATGCCGTGCAGGTTCGCGGTCATCTGCTGCATGGCCTGCATGACCTGCCCCAGCTCGTCCTTGCGGGCGTGTCGCACCTCCAGGTTGAGTTGCCCCTGGGCGACCCGGCTCACCACGCCGGCGGTGTAGCGCAGCGGCGCGACTATCTGCCGGCGGATGACCAGCGCGGCCCCCGCCCCCAGCAGCACGGCGACCAGGGTCATGCCGAGCA
>JAKFDG010000527.1:0-3291 GCA_036677285.1 Pseudoxanthomonas sp. | reverse complement strand
GTCAGGGAGAACTGCCACCACATGCCTTCGATGCGGGCGGCGCTGCCCTCGTTCTCGATCGCGTTGCGAAGCTTCTGGCAGATTGCCTTCACCTCGGCGGCGGTGGTCGCTGCGTCGTAGCGCACGCAGGTCAGGCCGAGGAGGTCGGTGGGAAGCTTGGCGCCGTTGGCATGCAGGATGAAGGTACGGCGCATGCCGAGGACGCCGCCGAACAGGCCCGCTTCGAAGACGACGTTGTCGCGCGGGGAGGCCTGGCCGGGCGTCGAGTCGTCTGCCGCGGGCGAATCGTGCGCGGTCCAGTCATCCTGGGCGAACACGAACGCGGCGAAGTCGACCTGGCGCGTCAGTTCGAGGAGGCGTTCCAGCGTGGTGGTGCCGGGATTGAACGAGGTCGTCCAGGGCTCGACGTGCGCGACGTCTTCGAGGCCGCGCGTCAAGGCCTGCAGCAGCTTCGCCTGCTTTCCGGACGATCCCAGGAAGATGTGGGGCTTGCCCATCGGCTTCTCCGGAGGATGCTTGTGCTGTGCAAGCCGAGGCTCATTGATTCGGGCCGATTTTAGGCCTGCGGGGTACGGCGAACAAGCGAATGCTTGAAGTCGTGAAACACGCCTTGCGTCTGTATCGATTCGATGCCGTGAGAGACAAAAGTGCGAGAGAAGCCGGACGAGCAGAATCAAGAGCTCCGGGTTTCGCGGCGCTCTTCCCGGACTGCGTCACGAGCCTGGAGCCCACCCTACTAGCCCTAGCCTCCGCCTTGGTGCCTGGGCACGGGTTGCGGCATCATCGCGGCACATCTCCGGAGGATGCGACATGGCCCACTACGGCAAGTATCGCGGCACGGTCGTCAGCAACATGGATCCGCAGCAGCTCGGGCGGCTGCAAGTGTCGGTGCCCGATGTGTCCGGCGTGGTTCCGTCCCCATGGGCACTGCCCTGCCTGCCGCCGGGCGGGCTGCCGGCCATGCCGGACGTTGGCGATGCCGTATGGGTGGAGTTCGAACAGGGCGACAGTGACCATCCGGTGTGGTGCGGTGTGTTCTGGACGGACGCGTCGCGCGTGCCCGAGGTCTTGCGCAATCCGACGCTACGCAATGCACTGTCGCTGCGCACGCAGGATGGTGCCGGCATCGCCATTGGCACGGCCGGCATCGTCATCGACAACGGCAAGGGCGCCAGCATCGTCTTGTCCGGCCCGACCGTCTCGATCAACCACGGCGCGCTGGACATCACCTGATGGGCAGCCCCGTCCTCACCGCCGCGTCCATGCTGGTCTGCGCGCATGGCACCCCGGCCGTGCCGATCCCGGGCAGCGCGCGCGTCACTGCATCCGGCGTGCCCGTGCTGTGCGTCGGCGATCCTGTCGTCGTGAATTCCTGCCACGACGAATCGCCCTGCATCACGCTCCGGTTAACGGGATCAGCGCGTGTCCGCATCTCTGGGCAACCGCTCGCCATTGCGATGAGTACCGTGTCGCTTGCCAACGGACTTCCGGCGATGATCACCGTGACACAGCAGAGAGTATTGGCGGGATAGAAGCCAGGTCGGCAGATGGCTTGGAGCGGCGCAGTAGGAGCCAAAAGCGGCGACGCATAAATGCAACGCAGGAGAAGGTACCGAAACGCAGGATATGTCCGCCGGACAGATCAAGAGCCCCCCGGGTTTCGCTGCGCTCTACCCGGGCTACGTCACTAATGCCACGACCGAGCAATCTGAGAAAAGACTTTATTTCACCATCGGCAACTTCAACCCCTGCTCCCTCGCACACTGCTTCGCAATCTCATACCCCGCATCCGCATGCCGCATCACCCCGGTGCCCGGATCGTTCCACAACACCCGCGCAATGCGCTTGTCCGCTTCCTCGGTGCCATCGCACACGATCACCACCCCCGAGTGCTGCGAATAACCCATCCCCACCCCGCCGCCGTGATGCAGCGACACCCACGTCGCCCCGCCGGCCACGTTCAACATCGCATTCAACAACGGCCAATCGCTGACCGCATCGCTGCCATCCTTCATCGCCTCGGTTTCGCGATTGGGCGAAGCCACGCTGCCCGAATCCAGATGATCGCGGCCGATCACCACCGGCGCCTTGAGCTCGCCATTGCGCACCATCTCGTTGAACGCCAGCCCCAGCTTGTGGCGCTGGCCCAGGCCTACCCAGCAGATCCGCGCCGGCAAACCCTGGAAACTGATCCGCTCGCGCGCCATGTCCAGCCAGCGATGCAGATGCTCATCATCGGGAATGAGTTCCTTCACCTTCGCATCGGTCTTGTAGATGTCTTCCGGATCCCCGCTCAACGCCACCCAGCGGAACGGACCCACGCCCCGGCAGAACAGCGGCCGCACATACGCCGGCACGAAGCCCGGGAAATCGAATGCGTTCTTCAGGCCCTGGTCGTAGGCCATCTGCCGGATGTTGTTGCCATAGTCGAAGGTCGGCACGCCCATCTTCTCGAATTCCAGCATCGCCTCCACGTGCACCCGCATCGACTGCTTGGCCGCATCGCGCACCCGCTCCGGCTCTACCTTCTGCTCGGCCAGCCACATCTCCACCGTCCAGCCGATCGGCAGGTAACCGTGCACCGGATCGTGCGCGCTGGTCTGGTCGGTGACCGCGTCCGGACGCACGCCCATGCGCACCAGCTGCGGCAGTATCTCCGCCGCGTTGCCCAGTAGCGCGATGGAGCGCGCTTCGCCGGCGGCCGTGTACTTGCGGATGCGCGCCAGCGCGTCGTCCAGGTCGGTCGCCTGCTCGTCCACGTAGCGCGTGCGCAGGCGCATGTCGATGCTCTTCTGCTGGCACTCGATGTTGAGACTGCACGCCCCGGCCAGCGTCGCCGCCAGCGGCTGCGCGCCGCCCATGCCGCCGAGTCCGGCGGTGAGGATCCACTTTCCTTTCAAGCTGCCGTTGTAGTGCTGGCGGCCCATTTCCACGAAAGTCTCGTAAGTGCCCTGGACGATGCCCTGGCTGCCGATGTAGATCCAGCTGCCGGCGGTCATCTGCCCGTACATCATCAAACCCTTCCTATCGAGCTCGTTGAAGTGCTCCCAGGTGGCCCAGTGCGGCACCAGGTTGGAATTGGCGATCAGCACGCGCGGCGCATCGCTGTGGGTGGGGAACACGCCGACCGGCTTGCCGGATTGCACGAGGAGCGTCTCGTTGTCTTCGAGGTTGCGCAGCGATTCCAGGATCGCGTCGTAGCAGGCCCAGTCGCGCGCGGCGCGGCCGATGCCGCCGTAGACCACCAGCGAGGTCGGATCCTCGGCCACTTCCGCATCCAGGTTGTTCTGC
>JAKFDG010000526.1:0-2926 GCA_036677285.1 Pseudoxanthomonas sp. | reverse complement strand
ACGCCCAGGGCGTTGTAGAGGAAGGCGAAGCCGAGGTTCTGGCGCATGTTCCCCACGGTCGCCGTCGAGATGGACTTGGCGCGGACGATGCCGCGCAGGTCGCCCTTGACCAGCGTGACCTGCGCGCTGGACATGGCCACGTCGGTGCCGGTGCCCATGGCGATGCCGACGTCGGCGGCCGCCAGTGCGGGGGCATCATTGATGCCGTCGCCGGCCATGGCCACGCGGCGGCCCTCGGACTTCAGTTTGGCAACCAGTTCCAGTTTTCCGGCCGGGCGCACTTCGCCATGCACTTCGTCGATGCCAAGTCGCGCCGCTACCGAACGCGCGGTGGTCATGCCGTCGCCCGTGGCCATCACGATGCGCAGGCCGGCCTCGTGCAGGGCGGCGATGGCTGCGGGCGTGGTGGCCTTGATCGGATCGGCGACCGCGATCAGGCCCGCCACGGCCGCATCAACGGCAAGGAACATCACGCTGGCGCCCTCCGCGCGCAGGCGTTCGCTGGTTTCGTGCAATGCCGAGGTCCCGGCGTCGATTTCCGCCATCAGCGCGGTATTGCCCAGCGCCAGTGAATGTCCCTCGACGTTGCCGCGTACGCCGATGCCGCTGGCCGACTCGAAGTCCTGCGCAGGCGAAAGCGCCAGCCCGCGTTGTCGCGCTTCGGCCACGATCGCATGCGCCAGCGGGTGTTCGCTGCCGGCATCCAGGCTGGCGGCCAGGCGCAGCACCTCATCGGGGGTATAGGCCGGCAATGCGGAAACTTCGCGGAACGCAGGACGGCCCTCGGTGAGGGTGCCGGTCTTGTCGACGATCAGGGTATCTACCTTGCGCAGGGTCTCGATCGCTTCGGCATCGCGGAAAAGCACCCCGGCCTGCGCGGCGCGGCCGGTCGCGACCATGATCGACATGGGCGTAGCCAGGCCCAGCGCGCAGGGGCAGGCGATGATCAGCACCGACACCGCGTTCAACACCGCGTAGGTCCACGACGGTTCTGGACCGAACAGGCCCCAGGCAAGGAACGTGAGCAGCGCTGCCGCCAACACCGCCAGCACGAACCAGAACGCCACCTTGTCGGCCATGCGCTGCATCGGTGCACGCGAACGCTGCGCCTGGGCTACCAACTGAACGATCTGCGCCAGCATGCTGGCGCTGCCGACCTTCTCGGCCCGGATCACCAGGCTGCCGGAAGTATTGAGGGTGGCGCCGATGACCGGGTCTCCCGGCGACTTGCCGACCGGGATCGGTTCGCCGGTCAACATCGATTCATCCAGGTGCGATTGACCTTCCAGGACCACGCCGTCCACCGGGACCTTCTCGCCGGGACGCACGCGCAGACGGTCGCCGACATGCACGTGGGTCAGCTCTATGTCTTCCTCGCCACCGTCATCGCGCAGGCGGCGCGCGGTTTTCGGCGCCAGGGCCAGCAGGCCCTTGATGGCAGCCGAGGTCTGCGAACGCGCCTTCAATTCCAGCAGCTGGCCCAGCAGCGTCAGCGAGACGATCACCGCCGCCGCCTCGAAATAGACACCGACGCGACCGTGTTCGTGGAACGAAACCGGGAACCACTGGGGCGCGAGCG
The DNA here is from genome assembly GCA_036677285.1 of Pseudoxanthomonas sp. Classification (GTDB taxonomy): domain Bacteria; phylum Pseudomonadota; class Gammaproteobacteria; order Xanthomonadales; family Xanthomonadaceae; genus Pseudoxanthomonas_A. The sequence goes on along the minus strand of JAKFDG010000526.1, from coordinate 1,347 downwards.
TGGCGACCACGCTGTAGCCATACGCCGCTCCCACGCCGGTGCCGATCAGGGTCCACATGTTGGGGCTGCGGTTGCGGATGGACTGCGCCCACCGCACGAAGAACGGCCACGCCGCCCACAGCACCACAGGCGTGCTCAGCACCAGTTCCGACCAGGTGCGCAACGTGGGCGAAAGCGCATGCAGGTACTGACCGGCCATGGCCAGCAGCAGGGTGGCGATGCTCAGCGGCAGCGTCCACCAGAAACGACGGCGGAAATCAGCCAACTCCGGGTTTTCGTCCCCGTCCAGCGTGGGCATCAGCGGCTCCAGCGCCATGCCGCAGATCGGGCAGGACCCGGGCGCATCGCGGATGATTTCCGGATGCATCGGACAGGTGTATTGCGCGCCGGGAATGGCCGGTTGTGATGTCGCGGGTTCCGCCGGAGACAGGTACTTGTGCGGATCGGCGATGAACTTCGCGCGGCAGCCGGCTGAGCAGAAGTGATGGTCGTGGCCTTCGAACTGCACGTGATGCAGGGTGGTTGCCGGGTCGACGGTCATACCGCAGACCGGATCGCGTACCTGGACCGAATCACCATGCTTGGATCCAGTCTTGCCGGCGCAGCAGGCGTGCGCGTCGGTCTTGCCAGCGGAGTCGTGGCCATGCTCGTCGTGGTGGGTGTGGTTGTTCATGCTGGTTCCTGGCCCAGTGCGGCGATGATCGGGCATTCGTCCAGTGCGCCATGTCCGGGACAGGCATCGATCAAGGTGAGCAGGGCGGCGTGCATGCGCGCGAGCTCGGCCTGTTGTGCTTCGATCCGGGCCAGTTTGACGCTGGCGGCCTGCTTCACGGCGGCCATGTCACCGTTGCGGCCGGCGCTGATCGCCAGCAACTCGGCGATTTCCTGCAGGCTGAATCCCAGCGTCTTGGCGCGGAGGATGAAGTTCAGCCGGGCCACGTCGTCGTCGCCATATTGCCGGTAGCCGCTGGCGCTGCGTTGCGGCGACGGCAGCAACTGCTGGCGTTCGTAATAGCGGATGGTGTCGATGGGCGCGCCAGTGAGACGCGCAAGCTGGCCGATGTTCATGCCGGACTCCGGAAAGGTGCCAGCGGTCATTCTGCACCCTAGAGTCTGGTCAAGAGTCAAGGGTTTTGCGGTGACAATTCACGCGGGTCAGAACCAGAAGCGCAATCCGGCCACCCAGCCGTGCTCCGTGGCCGACTCGCCTGCCGACTCCGCCAGGTCGGCGGTGTCGCCGAACTTGCGTGACCACGCATAGCCGACGTACGGCGCGAACTGCGGGCTGAATTCGTAGCGCAGGCGCAAGCCGAATTCCGCATCGCTCAAGCCCTTGCCGATGCCGTT
>JAKFDG010000525.1:0-11617 GCA_036677285.1 Pseudoxanthomonas sp. | reverse complement strand
TCCGCCTGCGCGTCCAGCCAGTCGAATCCTTCCAGGATCACCTTGCGATCGGCGGCCTGTTGCGGATACGGCGCGCTGACCCATTCGTTGATGAAATCGACCACGCCGACCGCGACCGCGCCCGCTGCATCCGCGTCGGCTGGGACGATCAGGTCGCACAGCGCTGTGGCGGTGCGCCGCTGCCGTTCGCTCAGCGTCAGCGGCCAGATCGAACCGGGTCCGTAAACCTTGAGCAGGTCCGGATCGGTCCCGTAGCCCACGCCCGAAGGCAGCTTGGGCGGCGGCTCGGAACTGCAACCGGTCAGGTGCAGCAGCGGCAGGCTGGCCGCACTCAACATCCACTTCAATGAGGTACGGCGGTCCATCAAAGCTCCTTGCGGCGCATGCGCGCCAGCACGTGGTCGGAGGCGCGCCAGGCCAGCGCCATGATCGTCAGCGTCGGGTTCTTGTCGGCATTGGATGCGAAGACTGCACCATCGGTGATGTAAAGATTGTCCACGTCCCAGGTCCGGCACCACCGATCCGTGACCGAGGTCTTCGGATCGGCGCCCATGATCGCGCCGCCCACCTCGTGGATGATGTAGCCGCCGGGTTTGATCGCCTTGGCGCCGTCGGTTTCGACCTGGCCCTGCACGCGCCCGCCCATCGCCTCGATGATGTCGGCGAAGGTGCGCTGCATGTGCGCGGCCTGGCGGGTCTCGTGTTCGGACCACTGCCAGTGGAAGCGCAGCACCGGAATGCCCCACTTGTCCTTCACCTGCGGGTCAATTTCGCAGTACGAGTTCTCGTTCGGAATCATCTCGCCGCGACCGGCGAAGCCGACGAAGGAGCCGTAGTAGCGGCGCACGTCTTGCTTGAACTTCTGGCCGTAACTGCCGCCGGTGAGCCATTCGAGTCCTGCGCCGGTGTGCATCTCGGGCATGCGCCGACCACCGCCAAACTCGATGTGGTAGCCGCGCGCAAAGTCGAGCTTGCCGGCCAGTTGCTCCTGGTAGAGCCACCACGGCGAATACATGTGACCGCCGTCGGCGCCGTCCTCGTTGTGCAGCGGCAGGTTTTCCAGCAACGGCACCTGCCCGTTCAGGCTGGTGCCGACGGTGTCCATCACATAACGGCCGACCTTGCCGCTGGAATTGGCCAGACCATTGGGGAACGAGGTGGATTTGGAATTGAGCAGGATCCGCGCCGATTCGCAGGCGCTGGCCGCCAGCACCACCACGCGCGCCGAGGCGGCGAATTCCTTGCCGCTGGTCCTGTCGATGAAGCGCACGCCGTCGGCCTTGCCATTGGCACCCAGCACCACCTCGCGCACCATCGCATCGCAGACGATGTCCAGCCGCCCGGTCGCCAGTGCCGGCGGCAGATGCACGGTGGTCGACTGGTAGTTGGCCCCGGTCGAGCAGCCGCGGCCGCACGGCGTCGCCCACCAGCAGGCCGCGCGGCGCAGCATCGACTCGCGCAGGATCCGCTGCGCCTCGGCGTTGCCCGGATGCAGCTTGGCCGGCAGGTTGTCCGCATCCAGCCGCCGGGTCAGCACCGCGCGATGGCCGGCAACCACCGGAACACCCAGGCGTCCGGCGCGCTGCTGTACCAACAGGTCGCTGACCTTGGGCTTGGGCGGCGGCAGCAGGACGTCAGGCGAGGAATCGGGCGTGTTCTCCAGGCCGTCGTTGTTGCCGTAAACCCCGATCAGCATCTCGACCTTGTCGTAGTACGGCGCCACATCGGCGTAATCGATCGGCCAGTCGAAGCCCAGGCCATCGCGGCTGTAGGGCTTGAAATCGTAGGGACCGTTGCGCAGCGAGATCCGGCCCCAGTGGTTGGTGCGGCCGCCGAGCATGCGCGCGCGCCACCAGTCGAACCGGCCTGCATCGTCCTCGCTTGCATTGACGTACGGTTCGCCGGGCACCTGCCAGCCGCCGTCGACGGTGGCGTCGTAGAAACCGAACGCTTTTTCCGGTGTCGAGGTACCGCGCAGCGGCGCCTGTTCCGGAGTCTGGAACATCGGAGTCTCGGTTTCCGGCGTGTAGTTGCGCCCGGCTTCGAGCATCAACACCCGGGCGCCTTCCATGCACAGCGTGTAGGCGGTCTGGCCCCCGGCTGCGCCGGAGCCCACCACGATCACGTCATACGATTGTTTGATGGCTGCTGCGGTCAGGAACGGCATGGACTCAGCGCGTCCCTGCTTTCAGGCGGCTCAGATAGTCGAAACTCAGCTTCACGCTTTCCAGCGGCGGCCGTTCGAAATTCTCCTGCTCCACGAAGTAGTGGCGGATCCGTTGCGGATCCATGGCGGCGAACACCTTCGCCCAGTCCACCCGGCCACTGCCGATTTCGGTGGTCTGGGGCTCGACGCGATCTAGCACTGTTCTTGTGCCCTTGCGCACATCCTTGATATGCAGCAACGAAATCCGATCCGCATGCCGGGTGAGCATCCGCAACGGATCGACACCGGCGGCGACGACCCAGGCGATGTCCAGCTCCATCGTCACCAGCTTCGGATCGGTCAGCCGCAACAGTTCGTCATAAGCCACCACGCCGTCGTACGAGCGGAATTCCATATTGTGGTTGTGGTAGCCGCAGGTGATGCCCGCCTTGCGGGTGAGCTCGCCGATGCGGTTGAGCTGCTCTGCATTCCATTTCCAGTCGTCCAGGGTCATGCCGGCCGCGAGCGCGTTGCCGTCCTTGAAGCGCGAATCGGCGGTCGATGGAAACGAGATCACGATGTACCGCGAGCCGATGGCCTTTGCGTAGTCGATGCGCTGCTGCAGCTCCTTCTGCGCATCGGCCATGCCGCAGTGCATGCTGGGAGCGGCCAGGCCGTTGTCCGCCAGTATGGCGCGCACCTGCGCGGTGGTCGCTTTTGGTATGCCCGCGAACTCGACCTCGCCATACCCGATCGCACTGACCGCCTTCAGGGTGGCCGGCAGGTCCTTCGCGACCTCGTCGCGGAGCGTCCACAGTTGAAGTCCGATCGGCTTGTTCAGAGGACCGAGGCGTGGTTTTGCCGCAAAAGCATCGAGGGAAGTCATCGCGGCAAGCGCCAGTGAGCTGCGTTGGAGAAATGCACGTCGAGTCAACATCGTGTTTCCCTTGCCCCTTCAAAAAATATATAGGTTGATATCCATTTTGCAATGTTGCGTTGCGAAAACTTCATCGCGCCGCCCATTGTTTGATGCTCGTCTTGATTGGCGTTTCGATATTACCTACTTTTCGCGGTAGAGTCCTGATCGAGCGAGCTTGAGGAAACGCATGTATGCCAGCCGGGAACAATTCATTTGACGCAATCGTGGTCGGCACCGGCATCAGCGGTGGATGGGCCGCGAAAGAGCTGACCGAGAAGGGATTGAAAACCCTCGTGCTCGATCGCGGACGCATGGTGAAGCACGGCGAGTACCCCACCGCGGGCGAGCAGCTCTGGGATCTGCCCTATGCCGGCCGGCCTACGCAGGCGGATCTCAAGCAGCAGGCGGTCGCGGCACGCACCGGTTACGCGATCACACACGGCACCAAGCACTGGTTCGTCAACGACATCGATCACCCCTACATCGAGAAGAAACCATTCGCCTGGGTGCGCGGCTATCACGTCGGTGGCCGTTCCATCATGTGGGGCAGGCAGTCGTACCGCTGGAGCCCGATGGACTTCGAGGCGAACGCGAAGGAAGGCATCGGCGTCGACTGGCCCATCCGCTATGAAGACATCGCGCCGTGGTACGACCACGTGGAGAGCTTCATCGGCGTGAGCGGCCAGGCGGAAGGCTACGAGCAACTGCCGGACGGAAAATTCCTGCCGCCGATGGCGATGAATTGCGTCGAGCAGCACCTCAAGCAGGCGCTTGCCGACAAGATGGGGCGCGCGATGACCATCGGCAGGACCGCGAACCTCACTGCGCCGCTCGCACACAGCCACAGTCCCCAGCGCGGTACCTGCCAGTATCGCAACCTGTGCAGCCGAGGTTGTCCGTTCGGGGCCTACTTCAGCAGCAACTCAAGCACGCTGCCCGCGGCGGAAAAAACCGGGAACATGACGCTGCGTCCCAATTCGATCGTCTACGAACTGATCTATGACGAGAAGAAAGACCGGGCAAGCGGCGTGCGCGTGCTCGATGCGGAAACCGGCGAGCAACTGGAGTTCCACGCCAAGGTGATATTCCTGTGTGCGTCCACCTTCGGTTCCACTCACATCCTGATGAATTCCGTCTCCAGCAGGTTTCCCAACGGTTTCGGCAACGACAGCGGCGAGCTCGGCTGCAACATCATGGATCACCACCTCGGCGTCGGCGCCCATGCGGTCGTCGAGGGCTTCGAGGACCAGTACTACAGCGGCAACCGGCCCAACGGCATCTACGTTCCGCGCTTCGTCAATATCGGCAAGGACAAGCGCGACTACCTGCGCGGGTTCGGCTACCAGGGCAGCGCGTACCGGTCAGGATGGACCCGGCTGCTCAAGGACGACACGTTGGGCGCGGACCTGAAGACCAAGGCCGCAGAGCCCGGGCCGTGGGGCGTGGGCCTGGGGGGTTTTGGCGAAACCCTGCCGTATCACGATAATCGCGTCACGCTCGATCGCACGCGCAAGGACAAGCATGGCCTTCCCGTGCTCGCCTTCGATGCCGTGATGCGCGAGAACGAGCTGAAGATGCGCAAGGACATGGCGGCCGAGGCCGCGACGATGCTGGAGGCCGCGGGATACAAGAATGTCCGCGCCGGCGATGGCGGCGACGAGTTGGGCCTGGGTATCCATGAGATGGGCACCGCGCGCATGGGCCGGGATCCGGAAACCTCCGTGCTCAACGCCTGGAACCAGGTGCATGCCTGCAAGAACGTGTATGTCACCGATGGTTCCTGCATGACCTCCTCGGCGTGCCAGAACCCATCTCTCACGTACATGGCGTTGACGGCGCGCGCCGCGGATCACGCCGTTCAGGAACTGAAGCGGATGAATATATGAAGACCGACATCAACCGCCGCGAGGCGATACGCCGCGTTGCCTTGTTGATGGGCGGCGCGGTTTCGGCGCCGGCCATTCTTGGCGTGCTCAGTGGCTGCTCGGCCGAACCCGACACCGACGCGGCAGGCAAGAAAACCGAATGGAAGCCGGCATTTCTCACCCAGGCGCAGGTCGCATTGGTGGCGGAAATCGCCGAGATCATGATCCCGCGCACGGATACTCCCGGCGCGAAGGACGTCGGTGTTCCGGCCTTCATCGATAAAATGATGAAGGACGTCTACCCGAAGGATGATCAGACGCACTTCTTCGCCGGACTCGCGGATTTCGAAGCACAAGCCAAGCGCGAACATGGGCGTGCCTTCCTTGAACTGGAACCGGCGCAGCGCGCGGCCCTAGTGAAACAGGCGCATGACCCCGCGGTCGAGGAGGAGCGAGCGGCGACACTTCCGCTCTCCGAACGGCGGCGTCCTTTCATCCTCATGATGAAAGAGCTCACGATGCTCGGCTACTTCATGTCCGAACCCGGTGTCACCCAGGTATTGCAGTACCGCCCAGTTCCCGGCGCGTATTACGCGTGCATTCCGTTGAAGCAGGCGGGAAAAGGCAAGACTTGGGCCACCGAGATAAGTTATCGATTCTGATTCCTTCAACGGCGTGGGAGCGACTAACTCAGTAGCCCCACATTTCAAACAGGACTGACGGATGAATTCGCATTCCAGACTCATCGCGCGCTCGCGCTGCTGCTTTCTCCTTTTCGCCGCGTTGTTCGCGGGTGACGCCGCGGCGGACGCCTCTGCCGAGAAGGAGGAATGGATCGCGCTGTTCAACGGCCGGGATCTCAACGGGTGGACGCCGAAGATCACGGGGCACGCACTAGGAGACAACTTCGCCAACACATTCCGCGTCGAAGACGGGCTGCTCAAGGTGAGCTACGACCAGTACGAATCCTTTGGCAAGAAGTTCGGGCACCTCTTCTACAAGGATCCGTTCTCCTACTATCGTTTGGTGGTGGAATACCGCTTCGTCGGTGAGCAAGCGCCACATGGCCCCGGGGTCTGGGCGTTGCGCAACAGCGGCGCGATGCTGCATTCGCCGCATCCGCGCACGATGGGGCTCAATCAGGACTTCCCCATTTCCGTCGAGGTGCAATTCTTAGGGGGCTTAAGCGATGGCAAAGCGCGCTCGACCATGAATCTGTGCACGCCGGGAACGGATGTCGTGTATGAGGGTTCGATCCATCCCGAACACTGCCTCAACTCCGCGTCGAAGACCTTCGACGGCGACCAATGGGTCCGCGCCGAGGTACTGGTGCTGGGCAGCGGCCAGATCACCCATGTCGTCAATGGCGAAGAAGTGCTCGAGTACGCATTGCCGCAATTCGGCGGCGGCGCGGTGGCGGATTTCGATCCCGCCGACAAACCAGACGGGAAGCTGATCGAAGGCGGCTACATCTCATTGCAGAGCGAATCGCATCCGATCGAGTTCCGCAAAGTGGAACTACTCAACCTTGCCGGCTGCATGGACCGCAGCGCGAGCAATTACAAGCGCTACCACGTCAAGTCCGTGCCCGAAAGCTGTATGTATGCGAAAGGCTCGAAGCCCGACAAATAGCACCAGCATTGTTCATGAACTGCTGCTTCGTGGTGGCGACGCCACAAGTTCGATACCGGTCTCAGCCGATATTCCTGGCGCAGCGCAGTTCGCTACCTGGGATCGCAGTCGACGGCGCTTTGGCCTGACGGAAGGACGGCTTCCGGCCACAAGCGGACATCCGAAGTCAGCCCTGCTTCTCAGTCGAGCCTGACCACCACGACCGACTTGGCCGGGATGTCGAGCATGAGCCTGCCCTGGCTGATCCGGCCACCAGTGTAGGGCTTCGGCGCGATGGTCGCCGCTTGCCCGGGAACATTGTGCGCATCCATTCGGTCCGCGGTGAGCACCTCGCCCGAGACTGCTTTCGCTTTCACAGCGCTGAGATCGATGTCCAGTTCCACACGATCCTGTGGATCCATGTTGGCGATGCCGATGAAGATCTTGCCGTCCTTGGCGCGTGCCGCCGAAGCGTTGATCGCGGGAATGGTTTTGCCGCCGGCGCTGAAGTCCGGCGTGCTCAGTTCCAGCGGCAGCGAGGTCGCGTCCTGGAACGGCACGTACATCCTGAAGGCGTGGTAGGTCGGAGTCAGCGCCATCTTGCCGCCGTCGGTGAGGATCATCGATTGCAGCACGTTGATGGTCTGGGCCACGCTGGTCATGCGCACGCGATCGGCATGCCGGTGGAAGACATTGAAGTTGGCCGCTGCCAGCACCGCATCGCGCAAGGTGTTCTGCTGGTACAGATAGCCCGGATTGGTGCCTTTTTCGACGTCGTACCAGGTGCCCCATTCGTCGACGTACAGGCCTACGCGTTTTTCCGGATCGTGGGTATCCATAATCGCCGAATGGCGTTTGATGAAGTCGTCGATCTTCAGAGTCTGGGCGAAGGTGTCGACCCATTCCTGCTGGGTGAAACCGGTGGCGGCGCCCTTGGCCTTCCAGTCGCCCGTGGGCAGCGTGTAGTAGTGCAGGCTGAGGGCGTCCATGAACTTGCTGGAGTCCTTCATCAACACTTCGGTCCAGCGGGTGTCGTCGCCGCTGGGACCGGTAGCCACACGCAGGCCGGGGTTGTCCTCGCCCTGGTGGAAGAAGCTGCCGAAGCGGCGCAGCTCGTTGGCGTAATACTCCGGCGTCATGTTGCCGCCGCAACCCCAGTTTTCGTTGCCGATGCCCCATAGCGCGACCTTCCAGGGTTTGTCGCGCCCGTTCTTGCGCCGCTCCTGGGCCAGGGTGTCCTGGCCGGGAGAGGTCATGTACTCGATCCATTCGCGCATGTAGGTCGGGGTGGAACTGCCGACGTTGATCGAGATATAGGCCTCGGCGCCGATCTGTTCGACGAAATCCATGAATTCATGGGTGCCGAAAGCATTGGTCTCGGCCGCACCGCCCCACCAGTTGTTCTTGCGTACAGGGCGCTGGTCGCGGGGCCCAATGCCGTCGCGCCAGAGGTATTCGTCGGCGAAACATCCGCCGGGCCAGCGCACCATTGGTGTCTTGATGGCCTTCAGTGCTTCGACTACGTCGGTGCGAATGCCACGGACGTTGGGAATGGAGCTTTTCTCGCCAACCCAGATGCCGTCATAGATGCCGCCGCCCAGGTGTTCGGAGAACTGGCCGTAGAGGTTGCGGCTGATCTGCGGCCCGGACTTGTCGGCCTGCAGGGTCGCCTTCGCCTGAAGCGTTGCGGCCGTCGCCGCACCTGCGCTCAAACCGAGGAAGAGGGTGGTGGTGGCCGCAAGGATCTTGAGCATGGAATTGTTCTCTCTGTGTTGTCGCACGTTCTTGGAAGAAATGGTGTCTGGAAGGACGAGCTGACTATGGAGGAGTCATCGTCGCATCGACCACTCCCGCATCTCTGATAAGCGTGACCTGTCAGCGCTCAAGACCGGCGCCTGCGCAGGTCGAACAAACGCTGCAGCACGCAGAACACGAACAGCAGCAGGCCAACGGCGATACGCGTCCACCACGAGCTGAGCGTGCCATCGAACACGATCATGGTCTGGATCAGCCCCAGGATCAGCACGCCGATCAGCGTGCCCACCACGTAGCCCGTACCACCGGCGAGCATGGTGCCGCCGATCACCACCGCGGCGATGGCGTCCAGTTCAAGGCCCAATGCATGCTGGCTATAGCCAGACAGCATGTAGAAGGTATAGATCACCCCGGCCAGCGCCGAACAAAAACCGCTCAGCGCGTACACCCCAATCAGGGTCGAGTCGACCGGCAGTCCCATCAATCGCGCCGAGGTTTCACTGCCGCCGATGGCATAAACGGTGCGGCCGAAGCGGGTGGCGTGGGCGACCCAGATGCCGGCAGCCACCACCAACAAGGCGAGCACTGCGCCGATCGACAGACTGCCGAAGCCCAGCGGAATGCGGACATACGACAAGGTCGTGTAGAACGTATGGTCGATGCCGATCGAATCCACGCTCAGCAGCGTCGCCGCGCCGCGCGCCAGAAACATGCCAGCCAGGGTGACCACGAACGGTTGTAACCGATAACGCTGGATCAACACGCCCATCGCCGCGCCGAAAGCGCTGCCCAGTGCCAACACTACGGGAATCGCCGCCAGGGGATGCCAGCCGAACTGTTGCACCAGCATCGCCAGCAGCACCGAGGTGAATGCGATCACCGCGCCAACCGACAGATCGATACCGCCAGTCAGGATGACGAAGGTGGCGCCGACCGCAGCCACGCACAGGAAGGCGTTGTCGATCAGAAGATTGAGGAACACCTGCGGCGATAGAAAGCCGGGGTAAAGAATGCCGCCGATCACGGCCATGGCCAGGAACAAGGCCGAGGTCACCAGTAACGGCAAATGACGCGGATCCAGGCGTCGCGACGCCGCCGAACTTGCGGTGTTCCGGGTGTGAGCCGTGTTGCTCATGCGCTGCCCTCGCCCGCTTCGCGCCGCCCTAGCAACTGGCGCACATGGCTGCGGAACTCGGCCGATTGCAACAGCATCACGATGAATACCAGCGCCGCCTTGACCACCAGATTCACCTGCGGCGGTACACCGATCGAATAAATGGTCGAGGTCAGGGTCTGGATGATCAGCGCACCGATCACGCTGCCCGCCAGGCTGAAACGACCGCCGCTGAGCGCGGTGCCGCCGAGGGTGACCGCCAGGATCGCGTCCAGTTCCAGCAATTGTCCGGCGTTGTTGGCGTCGGCACTGCTGACGTTGGAACTGACCAGGATCCCAGCCACGCCCGCACAAAACGCGGAGAACACATACAACCAGACCGTGATCCACCGTGCCGGTACGCCGGCCACGCGCGCGGCCACCGGATTGCCGCCGATGGCGCGAACGAACAATCCCAGCGCAGTGCGGCCAAGGGCCAGCCACAGCAACAGGCAGACGAAGGCAATCACGTACAGCGAAAACGGAAGGCCGAAGAGGAAGCCGTTGCCGAAATAGGCGTACGGCTTGTAGTACACCGTGAGGATCTGCCCATCGGCCAGCAACTGGGCGACGCCGCGTCCGGCCACCATCAGGATCAGGGTGGCGACGATGGGCTGCATGCCCAGCTTGACCACCAACAATCCGTTCCACAGCCCGCACAGCGCAGCCGCGACCAGTGCAGCGGTGATCGCCACGGCCATGGGAAAGCGCGTGACATCGCTCTCGCCGCCAATCATCCAGGCCGCCACCGTGGCCGCGATCGCCAACACCGCGCCCACGGAAATATCCAGGCCGCGAACGGCGATCACCAACGTCACGCCCAGCGAAACCAGAATCAGCGGCGCGGCACGATTGGCGATGTCCACCAGGTTTCCGTACACATGGCCGTCGCGCCAGTGCAGGGAAAGGAACGCGGGATTGACCAAGCCGTTGCCCAGCACCAGCAGGCTCAGGGTCAGCAGCGGCCAGAACAGCGGATGCGCGACGAAACGCCGGAACCGCGGCACCGAGGTGGCCGGCGAAGAAACCTGGGTCATGTGTCGGTGCCTGCAATCAGTTCATACACCGCGGCTTCGCCGCAGCCTCCGGGAAGTTCGCCCACCTTGCGCCGGTCGCGCATCACCGCGATCCGGTCCGAGATGCGCACGAGCTCCTCCATTTCCGCGGAGATGAAGAGCACCGCCATGCCCTTGCGCGCCAGGCGCAGGATCTGCTCCATGATTTCCTGTTTGGCGGCGACGTCGATGCCGCGGGTCGGCTCATCCAAAATCAGCACTGCCGGCTCGGTGGCAAGCCAGCGCGCCAGCACCACTTTCTGCTGGTTGCCGCCCGAAAGCAGGCCAACCGGCGTCTCGATGCCGGCGGTCTTGATCCCCAGCAGCTCGACATAACACCTGGCCAATTCTTCCTGTTCGCCGCGGCCAAGAAAACGACGCAGGCCCAGCTTGGCCTGCAAGGCCAAGGCGATGTTTTCGCGCACCGACAGTTCGGCCACGATGCCCTCTGTCTTGCGCTCCTCCGGACACAGGGCCAGGCCCTGGGCCACCGCATCGGCCGGACTTTTCAGGACGACCTCGCGCTGTCTAATGCGCAGCTTGCCGGTGTCGGCGCGATCCAGGCCGAACATCAGTCGGACCAGTTCGGTGCGGCCCGAGCCGAGCAGCCCACCCAGGCCCAGCACTTCACCGGCGCGCAGGTTCAGATCAGTCGGGGCAATCTGGCCACGGCGCTCCAGCGCTTGCGCCTCCAGCACTGTCGCTCCTTCCTCCACCGCGACGGACTGCACAGCGTCGCCGCGTTCGGTGACAGCGACCTCGCGACCGACCATGGCCGCCACCAGCGGCCCATGAGGCAATGCCGCCGCCACGTATTCGCCTACGCGGCGACCGTTGCGCAAGACGGTGACGCGGTCGGACACCGCATACATCTGATCCAGAAAATGAGTGACGAACAGGATCGCCATGCCTTGCTCGCGCAGACGGCGTATCACCGCGAACAACTCCTGCACCTCACGCTCGTCCAGGCTCGAGGTCGGTTCGTCCAAGATCAATACCTTGGCCGATACGCTCAGCGCACGTGCGATGGCGACCATCTGCTGCACCGCCACCGGGAAGTCCGACAGCGGCCGTTTCGGGTCGATGTCCAGGTTCAGGCCGGCCAGCACGTCG
>JAKFDG010000524.1:0-4109 GCA_036677285.1 Pseudoxanthomonas sp. | reverse complement strand
AAGACCCTGCTGGAAGTCGCGCTGCAATTCACCCAGGGCCGCCGCGCGGAGGCCGCCACCCGGCTGGGTGTCGGCCGCAATACGGTGACGCGGAAGTTGGGGCCGGGGCGGAAGCGGCGTTGAAGCCAGGCTTCAGGTTGCCAGTGGGTGGTCGGAAAAAACTTCGTTCGCGATGATTCCGTCGAGCCACTTTTTCCGGATTGCTCCGGATGGCCGCGGCCACCTCCTTCATCGCCAGCAAACTGCACTCGGACTAGCTTGGATGGCACCCAACCCGCACCGGAGTTCCTCATGCGCATCGCCTCGATCGCCATCGTGACCACCGTTTTCGTCACCGGCTGCGGCAGCGCTCCGCCACCCAAGCCTGCGGCGCAGGCTGTGCCTACACTCAGCACCGCAAGACAGGCGGTTTCCAACCTCGCCTCCGCTTCCGGCAGCCTGGTCAGCGGCAAGGTCACCCTGGTGCCGATGGCCAAGGGTGGCGTGCACCTCACCGGCGTGGTCGGCGGATTGCCGCCGAACAGCCAGCATGGCTTCCATGTCCATGAGAAAGGTGATTGCAGCGCGGTGGATGCGGCCAGCGCTGGCGCGCATTTCAATCCGTTCAATACCGCGCACGGCAGTGCGGCGAATGCGACGCACCATGCGGGCGACATGGACAACATCGTCCCCGATGGCGAAGGCGTGGTCCGGCTGGATGCGCACCTCGATGGCGTCACCCTGGGTGGCGGCGCGGTCAACGACATCGCCGGCCGCGCCCTGATCGTGCATGCCGTGGCCGACGACTACCGCAGCCAGCCGGCCGGCAACGCCGGTGCGCGGGTGGCGTGCGGGATCATCCAGGTGACGCAGTAGGTCCTGCTCCCGTCTCCCCAGGAGAAGGGATCAGATCCGCAGCGCTTCCCGCGCGTCGGATTCGCGATTGCAATATGCGAACGTCACTGCAATGCCATGCGCTTCGAGTACCGCGGCCAGCTGTTGCTGGCGGGCCTGGAAATAGCGGTAGGCGCGTTCCAGCTGGCCGTCGTCGGTCAGCGCCGGTGCGTAGCGCTCGCGCCAGGCCTGCGGTTCAAACAGGGCGATATGCGCTTCGCCGCCGGCGTAACGCAGCAGCGGTTCGGGCGGCGCGTCCAGCCACGCCTCGTCGCCAGGCGCCATCAGCGCTGTTTCCACGATCGGCCACAACGCCTGCAGTCCTTCGTTGGCGTATTGCATCGCGACCATCGCGGCCAGGTCGTGCACGGTCAGGTAGCGCGCGTGTTCGATCCTGGCGCCGAACGCCTGCTGCGCCAGCAGCGCGGTATCGGCCTGGGCCATGCCGGTTTCCAGCAGGATTTCCTCGAACCGTTCACCGACGGCCTGCAGCGTATGGAGCTCCCCGCTGAGCAGGAACGGCAGCACGCGCAGGTGCCCGCCGCGTAATCCTTCCTCGGCCTGGAATGGCAACGGCACGTTGCCGTGCTCGTCGGCGCCGAACGCGATCAGCCGCGCGTGGTGGTCCGGTCCCAGCACGGGCGGAAGCAGTTCCTGCAGGCGGCGGTGCAGCGGCCAGCCGGGGCGCAGCACTTCGGCGGGATCGAAGTGGGCGGCGGCGAAACCGAGATCCAGCGTGCGCACTTCCGGAACGAATTTGGCGAGGTCGCGACCCAGCAATCCGGCAAGATCGCTGGCCTGCCCGGGCGCCAACGCCGCACGCTCCGGCGCGGTGCCGGCGGACAGCTCCAGCGCGAGCACGCCCATGACTTGTGGAGTGGTTCCGGATTGAGTCATGTCAGCGGTTGGTTGGCCAGTAAGTGGGCATTACACTGGCATTATGCCTGCCGCCAACGCGGCGTCCGTTCGCACCCCTGCTCCTAGCCCCATGTCCTCCGCGAGGTTCCCCATGACAGCACCCCGTCCCGTCGCCATCCTCGGCGGCGTCCGTATTCCTTTTTGCCGTCAGAACACCGCCTATGCGGATGTCGGCAACCTGGGCATGTCGGTGCGCACCCTGGGCGCGCTGGTGGAGCGCTTCGGCCTGCATGGCCAGCAGCTGGGCGAAGTGGCGATGGGCGCGGTAATCAAGCATTCCAGTGACTGGAACCTGGGCCGCGAAGCCGCGCTTTCCTCGGGCCTGTCGCCGCTGACCCCGGGCATCACCCTGCAGCGCGCCTGCGGCACCAGCCTGGATTCGATCATCACCATCGGCAACAAGATCGCGCTGGGGCAGATCGAGTCGGGCATCGGCGGCGGTTCCGACACCACCTCCGAAGTGCCGATCGTCTACGGCAAGAAATTGCGCGCGCGCCTATTGGCGGCCAATCGCGCCAAGACCACCGGCGATAAGCTCAAGGGGCTGGTCAAAGGCTTCAAGTTCGCCGAACTCAAACCGGAATTTCCCGGCGTGGCCGAGCCGCGCACCGGCAAGAGCATGGGCGACCACTGCGAGGACATGGCCAAGGAATGGAGCATCTCGCGCGATTCGCAGGATGAACTGGCCGTCGCCTCGCACCACAAGCTGGCGGCCGCGTACGAGCGTGGTTTCTTCAGCGATCTGATCGCGCCGTTCCGCGGCCTGGAGCGCGACAACATCCTGCGCGCGGACACCTCACTGGAAAAACTGGCGACATTGAAGCCGGCGTTCGACAAGACTTCCGGCCGCGGCACCCTGACCGCCGCCAATTCCACGCCGCTGACCGATGGCGCCGCCGCGGTGCTGTTGTCTTCCGACGAATGGGCCAAGGCCCATGGTCACGAACCGCTGGCCTACCTGCGCGACGCGCAGGTCTCGGCGGTCGATTTCGTGCACGGCGAAGGCCTGTTGATGGCGCCGACCATCGCGGTCCCGGAAATGCTCAGGCGCCACAACCTCACCCTGCAGGATTTCGACATCTACGAAATCCACGAAGCCTTCGCCGCGCAGGTGCTGTGCACGCTGCGCGCGTGGGAGAGCGAGGACTACTGCAAGAACCGCCTGGGCCTGGACGCGCCGCTCGGCAAGATCGATCCCGCGAAGATGAATCCCAACGGTTCTTCGCTGGCCACCGGCCACCCCTTCGCCGCCACCGGCGCGCGCATCGTCGCCACCGTGGCCAAGGAACTGAAGGAACGCGGCGGCGGTCGCGCCCTGGTGTCCATCTGCACCGCCGGCGGCATGGGCGTGGTGGCGATCATCGAGCGTTGATTGCTATGAGGTCGGGTTTTTATCTGCAGGCTGCTCCGGGGAACCGGAGCAGTTTTTTTGTCGACGGAACTGATCGGTCACCGCGAACCAGTTTCCATGGGGCGAGGTAAGCGCAGCGCACCGCATCAGTTGCGAACCGGCTGACCATGGCGTTGACTCGACGGTCGTAGGAGCGGCTTCCAGCCGCGAGCTCCTGCATTGGCCGGCATTCCTTGCAACTTCGAATAACCCGCACAAGGTCAAAGGCTCGCGGCCGGAAGCCGCTCCTACGACCTCTGCGACCTGAGGATGGCAGGCAGGTGAGGCCAAGTCCTCCAACCCCGAATCGACTTCATGCGCGTTCGACCAGCACCACGCCGGCCGCATCCTGCCGCCGGCTCCACAGGGGACATTGCATGCAAGCCCGAAACCTCGTCCGCGCCGCGTTCTGCGGCGCCGTGCTCACATTACTGATCGCTTGCTCGAAGCAGGAAAGCGCGGCCGATGCCTCGATGGCCTCCGGCGCGCAAGAAGGAGTCCTGCGCGAACGAGTGGACGCTCCTGCGGCTCCTCCCGCCAAGGCTATTGCCGCGGACAGCGTGGAGACTTCCACCGCGGCTACCGCCGCCCAGGTCAGCTCCAGTGCCGCCACCTACACCGACGCGCAGCGCAAGTTCATCCGCACCGCGCGCGCCGAGTTCCGGGTCAAGGACGTGTACCAGTCCGCGCTGACCATCGAGGACGCGGTTGCCGCGCAGGGCGGCTTCGTGGTCCGCAACGAAATCTCCGCCGACGTGCAGAACGTGCAGCGGCGTCCGAAAGGCGACGGCAAGCTGATCGAGCTGGCCGAATACACGGTTCGCGGCAACCTGACCGTGCGCGTGCCCAGCGACAAGACCCAGGCGCTCCTGCGCGACCTCGTCGGCCAGATGGAATTCCTGGACCGGCGCAATTTCGAGGCGGCCGA
>JAKFDG010000523.1:0-1686 GCA_036677285.1 Pseudoxanthomonas sp. | reverse complement strand
CCGGTGGACAACCACACGCGCTGGGCCAGCGACATCGAAGAGACCCAGGGCCATTTGCCGAAGTACCCGATGATCGGCGACACCGACCTGGCGGTCGCCAAGCTTTACAACATGCTGCCGGCGGAAGAAGCCGGCACTGCCGAGGGCCGCACCGCGGCCACCAACGCGACCGTTCGCTCTGTCTTTGTCATTGGCCCCGACAAGAAAATCAAGCTGATGATGACCTACCCGATGACCACCGGCCGCAACTTTGACGAGATCCTGCGTGTGCTCGACTCGATGCAGATGACGGCCAAACACAAGGTGGCCACACCGGTGAACTGGAAGCACGGCGAGGACGTGATCATCGCCGGCTCGGTGTCCGATGACGATGCGAAGACGCTGTTCCCGCAGGGCTGGAAGGCGCCCAAGCCCTACCTGCGCATCGTCAAGCAACCGTCATGATCTTCGAGCAGGTCGCCGTCGGAGGCTGCCAGTCCTACCTGCTGGGCTGCCCGGATACCTGCGCCGGGGCGCTGATCGATCCCGAGGTCAGCCAGGTCGACCGCTACCTGGCGCTGGCGTCGCGCGACGCGCTGCGCATCCACTTCGTGATCGATACGCACACGCACGCCGATCACTTCTCGGCCGCGCGCCAGCTGGCCGACCGCCTCGGCGCGATGTCCGTCATGCACCGGGCCAGCCCGGCGCCCGGCGTGGACCTGCGCGTCGATGACGGCGAGATGATCGTGCTTGGCAAGTTGCGGCTGCAGGTGCTGTACACGCCCGGGCACACCGTGGACTCGATGTGCCTGGTCTCCGGCGACCGGGTCTTCACCGGCGACACGCTGCTCATCGGTGGCACCGGGCGCACCGACCTTCCCACCGGCGATCCCGAAGCGCTGTACGACAGCCTGTTCGGGCGGCTGCTGAAGCTCGACCCGGCGCTGCTGGTGTACCCGGCCCACGACTACAAGGGCCGCAGCCACTCGACCATCGGCGAGGAAATCGCCACCAATCCGCGTCTGCAGCAGCCGGACCGGGCGGCGTTCGTGGCGATGATGAAAAGTCTCGACCTGTCGATGCCCACCCACCTCACGGAGGCCCTGCGCACCAACATGAGTGGTGGCAAGACCGTGGCGCAGATGCTGGCCGAGGCTGCCGCCTGCGTGCCCTTCATGTCCATGGCCGAGTTGCGGTCTCGTGTCGAGGCGGCACCGGCCGGTCTGATCGTGCTCGATGTGCGCGAACGCGACGCCTACGAGGCCGGGCACATTCCCGGCGCGCGACTGCTGCCGCGCGGCCAGCTGGAGCTGCGCGTCGACAGCGAGCTGCCGGACCCGACGGCGCGCATCGTCACCTGTTGCGAGTTCGGCCGTGTCTCGACGCTGGCCGCGGCCACGCTGCGCACCATGGGCTTTCAGCGCGTGGTTGCGCTTGACGGCGGCATGAAGAGCTGGCGCGAGGCGGGCTACCCCGTGCGCGCGGGGCCGGCGGCCTGACGTGCAGCGCAACGGCCACGGGAATTTTTTCTCAGGGCGCCTTGACGCAGTAGCAATAGATGAACTGCTGCGAAGTGCCAGACGGGGTTTCGTGGACTTCGGTGGCGCTTTCGACGAGCTGGAAGGCCGCGCCGAATTCGCTGTGCAGCCCCGCCGTGTCATAGCGAACCACATCCAGACCGCTGCACTGGGCCGGCCCCTCGGG
>JAKFDG010000522.1:0-3590 GCA_036677285.1 Pseudoxanthomonas sp. | reverse complement strand
CCCAAGGCTACGCCGCCGATCAATCCGGCACCGTTGTTTTTAAGCCAATTGCGGACGCGTTCGCTTTGTTCGTGCTCATCGAGCAGATCGTCGATCGCCATGCATTCTCTCGCCCCGTCTAGGCGGGGTATTGGTCAAGTGGGACAGACCCCGCGCGGGTCAGTCGGCGACCGGTGCGAGGGAACCGTCAGAGGATACCGTAAAGCGCGCTACGTTGGCTCGCTTGTACGGCGTCAGGTCAACCGTACTACCCGCTTGCTGAACCTCGACCGCCGCGGCATTGCCCAGCACCAGCCGGCCCACTTCGCCATTGCGGAAGCTGCGCTCCTCGCCTGCCTTCACCAGGCCTTGTTCGATGCTGCTGCCATCCGGCGCATGGATCTGCACCCAGCTGTCGCCGGTCATGCGCAGGACCAGTGCACTGCCATTGTTGCGGGGAAGCGGGGTCAGCGAGGCGACATACGGCGCCGCCTGCGCTGGAGTGGCGTTTTGCACCGGGGTGGACCCGGCGGCTTTATCCGCTTGCGTCGCACCCTCGGGAACCACATCCAGCGAGGCCGTGGTCTGGGAAGACACTTCGCCCAGATGCGGCTGCGTGGCGAGCCACACCGGCACTGCAATGGCAGCAGTGATCACCACGTACACCGCACGGCGCGCAATGCTCTCCAGCACCCGCTGGTAGCGCGGTGTATAGCTGTGGCTGACCAACTCGGCGGGACGCACGCCCTGGATTTGCGCCTGCTGCAGGTAAGGGGTGATATCGACCTTCAGCAGCTTGGCGTAACTGCGTAATTGGCCGCGCACGAATACCGGCGCACCCAGCACTTCCCACCTCCCGTTCTCCAGTGCCTGCAGCACGCGCACCTGCATCTTCAGCTGGCTACTGGCATCGGACAGGCCCAGGCCAGCGCCTTCACGCGCCCGGCGCAGCAAATCGCCGCATTCAAGGGCGTCCTGCGCGCTCGTGGAGTACGCCTCCAATCGTGTCTGCTCGGTCATGGTCTCGCCTTTTCCCCAGGATTCGCGGCTTCGGGAAATTCGGCCCTTAACCGCTGGACGTAACGACTGGCTGCGACCTTGTCGCCCAGCTTCCCCTCGATGTCCGCCGCGAGTTGTAGCATGGCTGGATTGGCAGGTGCAGCAGCCAATCTCCGTTCTGTGAACGCCCTCGCTTCAAAATAGCGATTCTGGTGGTATTCGCTCTCGGCCATGGACGCCAGTGCGTAGGCATTGCCCGGGTCCAGGGTCAGGGCCTGGCGCAGATCGCGCCCTGCGCGCTCGTATTGCCCGGTCTTCAGGGCGCAGCCGCCGGCATTGGCCAATGCCGAGGCCGGCGATGCGTACCCGGGAGTGGCCAGGGCACGATCGAACCAGACCAGCGATTCGGCCGGGAATCCATTGCCGCACAACCAGACACCGTAGTTGTTCAGAGCTCCGCCCTGTTTGGGCGCCAACTCGGCCGCCCGTTTGTAATAGCCACCGGCTTGCGCCGCATTGCCACGCCGGTCCGCGATGATCGCCAGCAGGGTATGGGCGTCGGCAGAATCAGGGCTGGCCTTGAGCGCGGCCTTGGTCTCGCGTTCCGCCGCATCCAGGTCGCCGCTGCGAAGGCGTTGTGTCGCCAGGTTCAAGCGGTCTTGCGCAGCCAAACGCTGCGTCGTGACGGCACTGTCGCTCACGCTGTAGCGGGGCGCCATTTCCTCCATGACCTTGCGTTCGCCAGGTTTGGAGGAAATGAACCTGGAACAGCCCGTTGCCACCAACATGACCATCGCCGCCAGCGCAATGCCGTCACGCAGCTGCATCGTCAATCCCCTGCGCTTGCAGATGGAGCCGGAACTCGGCCTGGCGACGGGTGCGATCCATTACCTGCCCCTTCAGCTGTCCACAGGCCGCGTCGATGTCGTCGCCGCGCGTGCGCCGCACCATGGTGAGCACCTGCGCATCCAGCAGGATCTTCTGGAAGGCACGGATGTCCGCCTCCGTACTGCGCTCATAGCGCGTGCCGGGGAACGGATTGAACGGGATCAGGTTGACCTTGCCGGCATCCTTCGACTGCACCGTGTTGTCGAACTGGCGCATCAGCCGCGCAAGCTGGCGCGCATGCTCGGGCTGGTCGTTGACGCCGCGCATCATCGTGTATTCGAAGGTCACCGAATCGCGCTTCTTGTTGTGCTGCACATAGCGTGCGCACGCGGCCATCAGTTCGGCGATCGGATATTTCTTGTTGAGCGGCACCAGTTCGGTGCGCAACTCGTCGTTGGCGGCATGCAGGGAAACCGCCAGCGATACGTCGCTTTCGACCGATAGCCGGTCGATCATCGGCACCATGCCCGCGGTGGACAGGGTGACGCGCTTGTTGGCCAGGCCGTAGCCCAGGTCATCGCGCATCACGCTCATGGCCCGCACGACGTTGTCGAAATTCATCAACGGTTCGCCCATGCCCATCATCACCACGTTGGTGAGTTTGCGCTGCAGGTGCGGCACGTTGCCCAGATGGCGCGCGGCCACCCAGACCTGGCCGATGATCTCGGCAGTGGACAAATTCCGGTTGAAACCTTGCGTTGCAGTGGAACAGAACTGGCAATTGAGCGCGCAACCCACCTGCGAGGACACGCAAAGCGTGCCGCGCCCCTTGTCGGGGATGAACACGGTTTCAATGGCATTGCTGCCATCCATGCCCAGCAGCCACTTGTGGGTGCCGTCGCTGGAAGGCTTTTCCAGCTGCACCTTCGGCACGACGACCTCGGCAAATTGCTGCAACTTGCTGCGCAGCGCCTTGCCGAGATCGGTCATGGCATCGAAATCGGTGACGTAGCGATGGTGGATCCACTTCATCACCTGGTGGGCACGGTAGCGCTGTTCGCCGAGGGTATCGGCGAAGAAGCGCTCCAGGCCCTCGCGATCGAGGTCGAGCAGATTCTGTTTCTTGACGACCTCGCTCACGGCATCAGTCTCAGCGTGAAACCACTTCGGTCGCGGCGAAGAAGTAAGCCACTTCGACCGCGGCGTTCTCCGCGGAGTCCGAACCATGCGCGGCGTTGGCGTCGATGGAATCGGCGAAGTCGGCACGGATGGTGCCCGGCGCCGCGTCCTTCGGATTGGTGGCGCCAAGCAACTCGCGATGCAGGGCGACGGCGTTCTCGCCTTCCAGCGCCTGGATCATCACCGGCCCGGAAATCATGAAATCGACCAGCGCATTGAAGAAGGGACGCTCGCGATGCACGGCGTAGAAACCTTCGGCCTCGCGGCGCGACAACTGCTTGTACTTGGCGGCCACGATCTTCAGGCCGGCTTTCTCGAAACGCGAATAGATCTCGCCGACGACGTTCTTGGCGACGGCATCGGGTTTGACGATCGACAGGGTGCGCTCCAGCGCCATGGATTTTCTCCGTTGGGCGGGCCACTACAGGCCCAAGGTTAACATGAAAAACCCGCGTCTAAACGCGGGCTTAGGCTAAATTGCGTAGCGCAATTCTAACGTAATCCAGCCGGTCCTGCGCGCTCACCAGGGCAAGGTTTTGCTGCATGGCAGCATGACAAGCCGGAGCTGCAGGAACAGAATCAAACAAGCGTTTGATTAGACTGGA
>JAKFDG010000521.1:0-2132 GCA_036677285.1 Pseudoxanthomonas sp. | reverse complement strand
AGGTGCATCTTCTTGGTGAACGAGTAGCGCAGCGACATGTCGACGATCCACTTCGCTTCCCAGGTCTGGATGAACGGAGCGGTGAAGCCCTGGCCCTGCACTGCGCCGTAGTAGTTGGCGCGGGTGTTGACGTTCCATGCGCCGTTGGTGATGTCGGCGGCGATCACGTGGTGCTGGCGCGGCTGGCCGCGTTCGATCAGCGTCACTTGCGAATCGTCGAACAGCTGCGCACCGGTCAGCACCGGCGACTGCGAATTGCGCGCCTTGACCTGGGTCTTGTTGAAGCCCAGCTGGCCCGACATCACGACGGTCGCGGTGTCGAACTTGCTGGTGTGCTCGGCCACCAGGTCGAAGCCGTCGGTGGTGGTGTCGATCGCGTTGGTGAAGAACTGCGCCTGGCCGACCTTCAGCGGATCGAGGATCGCCTTGATCGGGCATGCGGCCGCCGTCAGGCAGGCGCCCGACTCCGGCGCGATATTGCTGGAGAAGACGATGCGGTCGTCGATGTTGGTGCGGTACAGGTCAGCCGTCACCGAGAAGTTCTTCATCGGGCGCAGGATCATGCCGATGCTGGCGCTTTGCGACTTCTCTTCCTTCAGCGGCGCGATGCCGAACGCACGGGTCACCGGCGAGCCTTCGCGCGCGGTCAGGGTCTCGGTCAGCACGCCGGCCGAGTTCAGGTTGGTCGACACCGAGCTGTAGAACTTCTGCTGCACGCCTGGCGCGCGGAAGCCGGTCGATACGCTGCCGCGCATGCCGAACTGGCGCGACGGGTCGTAGCGGCCCGACAGCTTGCCGGTGACGGTGTTGCCGAAGTCGGAGTACTTCTCGTAGCGGATCGCGCCGGCCACGAGCAGCTTGTCGCTCACGTTGTGTTCCGCGTCCAGGTACAGCGCGATGTTGTGGCGGCCTTCGTCGATCGCCGTGCCCGGGGTGTAGCCGGGGAAGCCCTGCGCGCCCGAGGCGGCGATGCCGCCGACCTGGTCGCGGATGATGATGGCAGGGTTGTTGGTGCGGCCGTACTGGTAGGAGACCGGGTCGCCCGCTTCGATCGCGTAGTTGTCGGTGCGGTACTCGAAGCCGGTGGCCAGGAACACCTTCTTGCCGCCCAGCTCCAGCGGGCCGCGCAGGTCGGCGTTGAAGGTGGTCTGGTTGAATTTCAGCTTGCCGGTATCGGCTTCCAGCGGCGATTCGGCGTAGATGCCGCCGCCCGGTTTCGGCTCGTACCAGTACGACACGTTGATCGTGTTCCGCTCATGGAAACCGAGTTCGCTGCGGCCATGGTTGATGCTCATGTCCCACTTCCAGTCGTTGGCCAGGTCGCGGCGGTAGCCGACGGCGAACGAAGCGTCCTTCACGGTGGTCATGATGTTCGGCAGGAAGCCGTTCGGGTACACGGCCGGCACGGTGCGGCCGTCGCCCTTGGAGCGGTAGAAGCCGGCCGAATCGCCGGTGCGCTTCGACACGCCGCCGAAGGCGTAGATCTCGCTGTCCTTGTCCATCGGGATGGCGGCGTTCCACCACAGGTAGGCGTCCTTGGCCAGGCTGTCGCCGATGCGCTGGGTCACGCGCGGCGGATCGACGCGCAGCGAATCGGGACCTGCGCGGTTGGTCTCGCCGCGGCGGCGGCCTTCGAGCGACAGGTTCAGGTAGCCGCCGTCGCCGATGGTGAAGCCGGTGTTGGCGCTGCCGGAGACCAGGTCGCCGTCGCCTTCGGAGGTGGTGCCGACGGTGGTCGAGAGCTGGGTTTCGTTGGTCTGGCTCTTGAGGACGATGTTGATCACGCCGGCGATCGCGTCCGAACCGTATTGGGCGGCCGCGCCATCGCGCAGCACTTCGATGTGGTGGATCGCCGACATCGGAATCGCATTGATGTCGGTGCCGGCCGAACCGCGGCCGATGGTTTGCTGCACGTTGACCAGCGCCTGCTGGTGGCGGCGCTTGCCGTTGACCAGCACCAGCAGCTGGTCGGGGCCGAGGCCGCGCAAGGTCGCGGGACGGATGATGTCGGTGCCGTCGCTGATGAAGGTGGTCGAGAAGTTGAACGATGGGTCGAGCGTTTGCAGCAGCTTGCCCAGCTCCAGCGGGCCGGCGGTTTGCATGTCCTTGATGTTGATCAGGCCAACTGGCGC
>JAKFDG010000520.1:0-1770 GCA_036677285.1 Pseudoxanthomonas sp. | reverse complement strand
CCGATGCGCTTGTTCGCGTCGTAGACCTTGAAGGCCAACGGGTTGTCCGAATCGCGACCCTCGAACGGAATGCGGCCGATGCCCGGGAAGTGCTCTTTGTCGCCGACGAAGTATTGAATGCTCATGGGGATTCCTGACTGTTTTTACTGTGGATGGGGGAGCTCGTCATGCAGCGTAGATATGCTTCACGGCGGCAAGGTGTTCCAGGAAGCGTTGATACGGCTCGCGGTATGCCTCCATCCGCTCGATGTCCGGCGCGCAGGCCAACGCCCCGTCGCTGGTTACGTGTGCGCCGACAAGTTCGGGAAGCGTTTTTCCTTCGCCGTTCGCGTGAGACAGCGACCACAGCCCCTGCAGTGCGGCCCCGAATGCCGCGCCCTCCGCTTCGCGCGGAACCTCCACTGGCAATCCGAATATGTCGGCAACCATCTGACGCCAGGCGGCGCTGGTGGCGCCACCGCCAGTCAGTACGATGCGTTCGAACTTCATGCCGGCAGACAGGAACGCGTCGTAACCGTACTTCAAGGTGAACGTCGCGCCTTCCATCGCGGCCCGATAGAAGTGGGACGCGCTGGCGTTGTGCGTGGCCAAGCCTGTCAGTACGCCTTTCCCGAGCGGTAGATCAGGCGTGCGTTCTCCGTTCAAGAACGGGAGTAGCGTGAGGCCACCGGCGCCAGGCGCAGTAGCCAGGATGTGTGCATCGCCGGCCCGCGTACTGAAGCCGAACAGCTTGGCGATTGTTTCGGTAGCCACAGTGCAGTTCATCGTGCAGATCAGCGGGAGCCATCCGCCAGTCGACGAACAGAACGCCGCCCAGCCGCCTGCCGGATCGATTACGGGCGCGTCCGAATAGGCGAACAGCGTGCCCGAGGTTCCCAGGCTCATCGCCAGCCTGCCCGGCACCACGCACCCGGTACCGATCGCTGCCATCATGTTGTCGCCGCCGCCCACCGCCACAAGGGCGTCACGCGGCAGGCCAAGTTCGTCCGCGCGCTCCGCGCGCATCGGAAACGTTGTCCCGGTGGCGACCAACGGCGGCAAGCACGACATGAGATCCCGGTGCGGATCGATCGCATGCAGAAGCGCGGGCGACCATTGCCGCCTGCGCACATCCATCCAACCGGTGCCGGATGCATCGCCGTGTTCGCAGAATGCTTCGCCGGTGAGCCAGAAATTCAGGTAGTCGTGCGGCAGCAGGATCTTTGCCAGTCGGCGGTACACCTCCGGTCGGTGTTTGCGTGTCCATGGCAGCTTGGAGGCGGTGTATCCGGCCAGAATCGGATTACCCGCCAACGCGATGCAGTGCTCCGTCCCACCCACCGCGTCCGTGATTTCAAGGCATTCGGCGGTGCTACTGGTATCGCACCAGAGTTTTGCCGGCGCCAGCACTTCGCCGTCTGCGCCGATCGGCACAAATCCATGTTGCTGTCCCGATACAGCGAGCGCCTTGATGCTACGTCGCAGAGCGGCGTCGATGCCGCTGAAGCATGCCTGGACTGCTGTCACCCATGCATCGGGATGCTGTTCGCGGGTGCCGTCATCGCCGCTGGTTAGTTCCAGCGGCGCGCTGGCTGATGCAACGACGCAACGGGCTTCATCGTCGTAAACCACCACTTTGACGCTCTGCGTACCCGCATCGATACCGGCGGTCAGAGTCACTGGAAAGGCCCTCCACCATAAAAAAAGTTAGCGCTACCATTCCGGTCACAAAAAAAAGGCCAACCGCTAAAAAGACCCGTTTTCACATTCCGCCTCAGCCCAGCCCATGGG
>JAKFDG010000519.1:0-3005 GCA_036677285.1 Pseudoxanthomonas sp. | reverse complement strand
CCTTGCCCAGGTGCCTTCGCGCCCGTCGCGGTTGAGCGCCAGTCCCAGGTCGTCCAGTTTCACGATGCCGGCTACCAGCCCGTACACGCCGACGGTCATGATCAGCGCGATGGCCACCAGGGTGAGCATCTGCTCGGTGAACGCCTTGCCTGCCACGGTTCCCAGCGAAATGACGATGATCTCGGCCGAGAGGATGAAGTCGGTGCGGACGGCGCCGCGGATCTTGTCCTTCTCGAACGCCACCATGTCGACCTTATCGTCCTGCACCGCCCGCACCAGTTCGGCGTGGTGCCGCGCATCCTCCTGCTTGCTGTGCAGGAACTTGTGCGCCAGCTTTTCCACGCCTTCGTAACACAGGAAGGCGCCGCCGATCATCATCAGTGGCGTCACCGCCCACGGAGCAAGGCTGCTGATCAACAACGCAGCGGGCACCAGGATGGCCTTGTTGACCAGCGAGCCCTTGGCCACGGCCCAGACCACCGGCAGTTCGCGGTCGGCCTGAATGCCCGACACCTGCTGCGCGTTCAGCGCCAGGTCGTCCCCCAGCACGCCGGCGGTCTTTTTGGCGGCGACCTTGGTCATCACCGACACGTCGTCCAGCAGCGTGGCGATGTCGTCGATCAGGGCAAACAGGCTGGATCCGGCCATGGGGTTTCGAGAAATGGGAGGAGGATGCGGAATTCTCGCATATGCACCGCTGGCAGCCGATCACGCGTGCAGGAGCGCCCATGGGCGCGACGGCCCTTTGCCGTGTTTGTTCCGAAGAGCGTCGCGCCCATGGGCGCTCCTACGCTTCGGGCTTGATCCACTCCAACCGGGTCATCGCTCCGGCTTCGCCCAGCACCTTCTTCAACAATGGCAACGCCGGCGCGATCTGCCGGTCGAACTGCCACGGCGGGTTGACGATCACCAGGCCGCTACCGTTCAGGCGCAGCGGTGAATCGTCCGGGCGGATCTGCAGTTCCGCCAGCAACGTCGATTTCGCCGGCAGTGCGGCGGCCTTGCGGAAGAACGGCTGGAGGCTGCGGCGCAGCTTGATCGGGTACCAGATCGCGTAGGTCGCCTGCGGCCAGCGTTCCAGCGCATCGCGCACCGTGGAAATGATCTGCGGGTATTCGTTGTCCTGCACTTCGTAAGGCGGATCGATCAGGACCAGGCCGCGGGCGAATTTCGTCGCCCCGATCTTCGGCGGCAGCATCGCCTTGATCGCGGTGTAACCGTCGCGCGCGTGCACGGCGACGCGCTCGTCGTGGGCGAACAGCTCCTTCAAGGCTTGCGCTTCCTCGGGCTGCAGTTCGCAGGCGGCCAGGCGGTCATGCTCGCGTAGCGCCTGCGCCACCAGCAGCGGCGAACCGGGATAGGCGATCAACGCGCCGACCGGATTGTTGGCTTCCACCGCGCGCAGGTAGCGTTCCACCACCTCGGGCATCTTCGCTTCGCCCATCAGCCTGAGGATGCCGGCGTCGGCTTCGCCGGTCTTGCGGCTTTCAGGCGCGGCCAGCAGGTAGCGTCCGCGTCCGGCGTGGGTGTCCAGCACGAAGAACGGCGCGTCCTTCTTCTTCAGCGCGTCGAGCAGGGCCAGCAGCACGATGTGCTTGAGGACGTCGGCGTGGTTGCCGGCGTGGAAGGCGTGTCTGTAGTTCATGGCGCGAAGCATAGCCGTTATGCTGCGCGGCATGCCCCTGGTCCTGATCGCCGAAGACGAGCCCGCCATCGCCGACGCGGTGTTATACGCGCTGCGCAGCGAAGGGATGGAGGCCGAACACTGCCTGCTGGGCCGCGAAGTCGTGCCGCGCGTGCGCGCCGGCGGCGTGGACGTGGTCGTGCTCGATGTCGGTCTCCCGGACCGCAGCGGCTTCGACGTGTGCCGCGAGCTGCGCAGCTCCAAGGAAGCATGGGTCAGCGAGGTGCCGGTGATCTTCCTCACCGCGCGCAACGACGAGATCGACCGCGTGCTGGGCCTGGAACTGGGCGCCGACGACTACATGGCCAAGCCGTTCTCGCCGCGCGAGCTGGTGGCGCGGGTCCGCGCGCGGCTGCGCCGCAGCCAGGCCGACGCGTCGGGACCGAAGGAAACCACGCAGGGCGAGTTCGCCCTGGATCGCGAAGGCCATCGCATCCGCTTCCGCGGCAAGGTCCTCGACCTGACCCGTTACGAGTACGTCCTGCTCGAAGCCTTGCTGCAGCGCCCCGGCGCCATCCTCAGCCGCGCGCAGTTGATGGATCGCGGCTGGGACAGCGATGCCGACAGCGCCGACCGCACCGTCGACACCCATATCAAGACCCTGCGCGCCAAGTTGCGTGCGGCCGGCGCCGAACCCGATCCGATCCGCACCCATCGCGGCCTCGGCTACGCCCTGGACCTCTGACGTGCGCCTGGGCCTGCGATTGTTCCTGGGCTTCTTCCTGATCGTCGGCCTGGCCGCGTTCTTCGTGATGCGGGTGTTCGTCAACGAGGTGAAGCCGGGCGTGCGCCAGGCCATGGAATCGACCCTGGTCGACGCGGCCAACGTGCTGGCGGTGATGGCGGCGGAGGATATGAAGAACGGACGCATCGCCAATGGCGGCTTCGTGCGCGACCTGGCCGAGGCGCAGCAGCGCGACCTGGGTGCGACGGTATGGCAGTTCCCCAAGCGCAGCATCGATTACCGCATCAGCGTCACCGACGCGCGCGGAATCGTGGTCTACGACTCGATGGGGCGAGATGTCGGACGCGACAATTCGCAGTGGAACGACGTGTACCGCACCCTGCGCGGCGAATACGGCGCGCGCTCCAGTCCCGAGGCGCCCGGCGACGAGACCCGCACGGTGATGCATGTCGCCGCGCCGATCCGCGATGGCGACAAGCTGATCGGCGTGTTGACGCTTTCGCAGCCCAACCACACCTTCGAGCCGTTCATCGCCGCCAGCCAGCGCAACATCATCCGCCGCGGCGGATGGCTGATCGGGCTGTCGGCGCTGATCGGGGTGCTGATGACCTGGTGGCTGATGCGCGGCATCAACCG
>JAKFDG010000518.1:0-2271 GCA_036677285.1 Pseudoxanthomonas sp. | reverse complement strand
TCGTAGGCAAGGCCGATCACTTCGATGTCAGCGCGCGTCTTGTCCAGCTCGGACAATTCCGGCATTTCCTTGATGCAGGGTGCGCACCACGTGGCCCAGAAATTCACCACTACCCAACGGCCGCGGTGCGCGGCCAGGTCGTAGGCCTGCCCATCGATCGTGTCCAGCTTCAGGGTCGGCACCTCGGCTGTAGTGGGGCTTGGGGTCTCGGCAGGCTGCGCCGTCGCCTCGGCCGTTACCGGGGGCGTCGCCGCTACTGCCTTGGGTGGTGCTTCGCGCTTGCAGCCGGCCAGTGCCAGCGACAACAGTGCGCACAACAGGATCGGGAGTCTCATGCCTTGCCTTCGGTGGTATGCGCGTAGATATCACTGACCTTGCGTTTCAGCAGCACGCGCAACGGAACACGCAATTCATCCAGCGCGTTGCGCGCGGCCACGCCCAGCGCATCGTCCTGGCATGGCAGGTGCGCTTCGGCCACCGGGATGCGCAGCTGGCAGGCCTCGTAGAGTTCGGCCATGGTCATGTCGTCCAGGTCGCGCGCCAGCAGCCACTCGCCTTCCTCGTCGCGGCGCAGCAGGTTGATGCTTCCCAGCTGGCCGAGGATCTGCTGCACCAACGAATCGGTCAGCATCGGTTCCAGTCGCAGGATCTGGTCGCTGTGCAATCCGCGGCCTTCGGCGCGTGCGGCGTTGAAGCGCCCAAGCAGGCGCAACAGGCCATACAGCTCGTAGCCGAGCGGCAGGCGCATCGAAGCCGGTTGGTAGCGGAACGCAGCCATTGACGACGCCAGCGAAGCGCCGAGCAGGACCGCCACCCAGCCCAGGTAGATCCACAACAGCAGGATCGGCGCCACCGCGACCGTTCCGTAGATCGTCGTGTAGGAACTGAAACTGCCCAGGTACAGGCCCAGGCCCCACTTGATCAACTCCAGCAGCGCCGTCGCCAGCAGCGCGCCGGCGACCGCATAACGCAGCTTTATGGTTCTATGCGGCACCACCCGGTAAATGGCGGCGATGGCCGCGACCTCGATCAGCACCGGCGCCAGGGTCAGCAACAGGGTTTCCAGGATCTTGCCCTGGGTCGTGGCGAAGATCGGCAAGGCGTAGAACCTGGCGGAAATCGCCAGCGAGGCGGCGGCAACCATCGCACCGAGGGTCAATACGGTCCAGTAGACGAGGAAGCGGCTGAATTTCGGACGCGACGAAGCCACCCGCCAGATCCTGTTGAAGGTGGTCTCCACGCTGTTCAGGGTGATCAGCAGCGAGATGACAAGCGCGATCACGCCTGCGGCGGTCAACTTCTTGGCGTTGTCCGAGAATTCGATCAGCTTGGCCTGCACCGAACTTGCGGCGCTCGGTACGAAATTGGAGAAGATGTAATCACTGAGCTGCTTGCTCCACTCGTCGAACACGGGGAATGCTGACAGCACCCCGAACACCACCATCACCAATGGCACCAGTGCGAACAGCGTCGTGTAGGCCAAGGCCGCCGCCGACTGGAACAGGCGATCGTCGAAGAAGCGCTTGGCCAGGAAGCGGGCGAAGGTGCCGGCGCGGGCGCGGTCGCGCAGGCGGTCGGTCCAGCGATTCAAGGAGTCCAGTGGTTCCATTGACCGAAGGTTACCCGATGCGCGGAGTGGGCGACATCGCCGATACTGGCGACCGTTCAACGATGCGGGCAGGAACATGCCGGAAATCCTGGTGCTCTATTACAGCCGCGGTGGATCCGTCGCGCGCCTGGCGCGGCAGGTCGCGCGTGGCGTGGAGGAAGTCACGGGCATGCGCGCACGTCTGCGCACGGTGCCGCCGGTGGCCGCGGTAACCCAGCAGGCCGCGCCGCCGGAGCCGGAGGAAGGCGCGCCCTACGTGCATCCACGCGACCTGGACGAATGCGCAGGGCTGGTGTTGGGCAGCCCCACCCGCTTCGGCAACATGGCCGCGCCACTGAAGCACTTCATCGACGGGCTGGGCGCGGAATGGGCCAGCGGTACGCTGGTGGACAAGCCCGCCGGGGTCTTCACTTCCACCGCCACGATGCACGGCGGCCAGGAATCGACCCTGCTGTCGATGCAGGTGCCCCTGCTGCACCACGGCTGCGTGGTCGTCGGCATTCCGTACACCGAGCCGGCCCTGAGCACCACCCGCGGCGGCGGCACGCCCTATGGCGCCAGCCATGTGGCCGGCGGCGCGGACGATCCACAGCTGAGTGATGAGGAAGCCGTGCTCGCGCGTGCACTGGGACGTCGCGTGGCCCAGGTCGCGCAACGGCTGG
>JAKFDG010000517.1:0-2995 GCA_036677285.1 Pseudoxanthomonas sp. | reverse complement strand
GTTCGGCGACTTCGTCACCGGGCTGCATCGCGACCATGGGGTGGTGTTCCACCTGCAGGTCAGTGTCACCGGCTACGACGGCAAGCTGCTCACGCTCGATGACGGAACTTCGATTCCTGCCGACCTGGTGATCGTCGGCGTCGGGGTTGCGCCACGCACCGAGCTCGCTGCGGCAGCGGGCATGGCGGTACAGGGCGGGATCCTCGTCGATGCGCAGCTGCAGACTTCCATTCCCGGCATCTTCGCGGCCGGCGACGTCGCCCGTTATCCGCAAGGCGCGGACCTGGCCAGGATCGAACACTGGGTGCATGCGCAACGCCAGGGCCAGGTGGCGGCAGAGAACATGTTCGGCGCCAATCGGGTGTTCGACGATGCGCCATTTTTCTGGACCCACCACTACGGTCTCGACCTGCGCGTCACCGGGCATGCGGAAGGCTGGGACGAAGTGCGCATAGACGGTTCGCTGCCGGCGCACGATTGCACCGCGCGCTTCTTCCGCAACGGACAACTGCTCGCTGCCGCTTCGATCGGACGTGACCTCGAGAATCTCGCGATCGAGGCGGAACTGCAGCATCGGTCCGCGATTGCATAAGGGACGTTCTGGCGATGGCGCCGGAGGAAACCCGCAGGACCGCCCTCTCCCAGGAGCACTCGCACTGATTGGTAGCGGCAAACCGCGAATATCCCGCTAGCCGATGCACCCGTGCGCATCCCTGTTCGGCTACATTCGCGATGGTGTCGCGGCGGCCTGGCGGTCGCCACGGGAGGGCGTGATGAGGGGATACCGGCTTGAGCGGCAGGACGTGCGTCGCCGAGGCATGTCGACGGCATGGGCCGGCGTGTTGCTCGCCCTGTGGGCGCTCGTCCCGGGAGTGGCCGCCGCACAGCAGTCCGGGACCCCCGCGCCCCGCGTCCCCGATGCGGCAACGGCGACCTCCGGCAGTGAGCAACCGTCCTCGACCGAGACCGGGCAGAGCCCGCTGGACGAGAGCTTCGCCCCGCGCACCCATGCCGACTGGGTGCGCGAGACCCGGCGCCGGGCCTGGGAAGACACCCGCTTCGACATCCAGGTCCGCTCCTATTACCTCGACCGCGACAAGTACGACGACAGCCAGAGCGAGGCCTGGGCGCTGGGCGGATCGGTCGGACTCAAGACCGGCTATTTCCGCGAGCGCTTCGCGCTGGGCGCGACCGGCTACACCTCGCAGCGGCTGCACGGCCCCGAGGACAAGGACGGCACCTTGCTGCTCAAGCCGGGCCAGCACGGCTACACGGTGCTCGGCGAGTTGTACAGCGAATTCCTGCTCAACCAGGACACCCGGCTGAGCATCGGCCGCCGCGGCATCGATACGCCCTACCTCAACCGCAGCGACAGCCGGATGACGCCGCAAACGTTCGAGGCCATCACCTTGCAGGGCCTGTACGGTGGAGACGAAGGCGAGGCCGAATGGCGCGCGGGCGGTGGCTACTTCGACGAGATGAAGGAGCGCAATTCCGACGAATTCGTGTCGATGGCGACCGTCGCCGGCGCCCCCGGCGGTGTCGAGCGCGGGGTCTACGTCGCTGGCGGCAACTACAGCAAGGGCGGGTTCTCGATCGGCGCGATCGACTACTACAGCGACGACATCCTCAACATCTTCTATGCCGAGACGAAGTACGCGCTGCCGCTGGGCGAGGATCTGCGCCTGCAGTTCGCGCTGCAGTATTCCGGCCAGCACAGCACCGGCGACCACCTGCTGCGCGGGACGGACTTCGATGCGGATGCATGGGGCGGCAAGGCCGAACTCGGCGTCGGTGGCGCCCTGTTCACGGCGGCGTACACCAGCGCAGGCGACGACAGCAACATGCAGAGCCCATGGGGCGGCTATCCCGGCTACACCAGCGTGCAGATCGAGGATTTCAACCGCGCCGGCGAGGACGCCTGGATGCTGCGCGCCGCCTACAACTTCCCCTCGGTGCCGGGCCTGAGCGTGCATGGCCTGTGGGTCAACGGCTCGGATCCGGAAGACCCCGGCCAGTACGCGAAGGACGAGTACGACTTCAACCTGCAATGGACGCCCGCGAGCGGCCGGCTGAAGGGGCTGATGATGCGGCTGCGCTATGCGCACGTGTCGCAGGACGATCCCGCGGGCTCCGACCTGGACGACTTGCGGGTGATGATCTTCTACGAGCCGCCGGCGTTCTGAACCACGGCCGGACAGAGCGTGTATAACCTGTGCCACAGGTCCTGCTGATCAACAGCAGGGCCGCCGAGGCAAGACTTGGCCGTTGTAGGGGGAACTATGACGATTCCGCTCTCCGAGCTTGAAACCCTTGCCGTGGGATTGGTCGCGCTCGTGGTCGCGACCGCCATCTCGCGCCGCATTCCCTTTCTCGCCCGCCTCAACGTGCCGATCCCGGTGCTGGGCGGCGTTTTGGCCGCAATAGGAGCGGGCTTGCTCTACCGGTTCAGCGACACGTCGATCCAGTTCGCGTCCGGGCTCAGGGACTTCTTCCTGCTCGTTTTTTTCACCAGCGTCGGCTTGTCCGCCAAATTCTCGGCGCTGAAGGCGGGTGGGCGGCCGCTGGTGATCCTGTGCGTGGTGACGGTGATCCTCCTGGTCGTGCAGAACGTGGTGGGCATCCTGGTGGCCTCGGCGGCCGGCGCGCATCCGTTCTACGGTTTGCTGATCGGCAGCGTGTCGTTCGTCGGCGGGCCCGGGACCGCCGCGGCCTGGGCCAAGGAAGCGCAGGGCATGGGCCTGGTGCATGCGCCCGAAGTCGCGGTAGGCGCAGCCACCCTCGCCGTCGTGGTCGGCGCGATTGTGTCGGGTCCGGTCACCGGTTGGCTCATCAAGCGGAACAATTTGCGGGGACCGATCGGAGAAACGCCCGCGAGCTGGGTCGCGCCGGAGGCCGCAACGCCTGCCCCGGCCCCGTCGATCTCAACCATCATGGTGGTGTTGCTGCTCATCGTGGTCGCGGTACTGGGTGGTGACGCCGTCAACCAGTGGGC
>JAKFDG010000516.1:0-3611 GCA_036677285.1 Pseudoxanthomonas sp. | reverse complement strand
GCTCACCGAGCGCCCGCCCTCGGTGGTGGTGCCGTAGCGCGCGCGCAGGGTATCGCCGTCGATGTCCTTCTTCAGGATGACGTTGACCACGCCAGCCACCGCGTCGGAGCCGTAGATCGCCGAGGCGCCGCTGGAGAGCACCTCGATGCGATCGACTATGCCGGTGGGGATGTTGTTGTAGTTGGCGAAGTTGCTTTTGCCGGTATAGGGCAGCGGGTAGTCGGCCACGCGGTGGCCATTGATCAGCAGCAAACTGCGGCCGGGGCCGAGGTTGCGCAGGTTGAGCGGACTGGCGTTGATCGAGCTCTGGCCCCAGTCGTAGTCGTTCTGCACGTTGCCGGTGACCTCGGTCAATGAGCCGAGCGCTTCGTAGACCGTGGTGAAGCCTTCCTTCCTGATCTGATCGCCGGTGATGACCGTCACCGGTGCCGGGCCCTCGACCTCCGCGCGCTTGATCCGCGAGCCGGTGACGGTAACCGCGTCCAGCGTCTTCGCGTTCGCGTCGGGCTCGGCCTGGACGGGTTCGTCCTCCTGTTCTGCGAGGGGTGGCTGCTGCGCATCCTGCGCCTGGGCCAGCCCTGCGAACGAGGGGAGCAGCGCCAGCGCGAGCGCACCCGCCAAGGCATTGCGGTGGAAGTTTGGTTGCTGCATGGAAAAGCACCTCCTGACGTTGAAGTTGGTCTAGCGGTTCAACTGCGATGGACGGACTTCTATCCCAGAACCACCACCGCGTTCGCTGACTTGCCCAGGACACGTGACGCCGTGCGACATCGATCCCTTTCGACCATACGCGACAAAATCGGTCCAAATATGCGGTTTGCATCACCCTTTTAGAACGATCTAAAAAATGACCCGTGTAAGCCATATTTCGCCCCGCGCCACAGCCGTTTCCAATCACGCGCCGTACACGGGGAGAGCGGGCAATCTACGCGGTTGCGCCGCATTTGATGCTGGCTTTGCGTGTCGCACCTGCGCGGCACGCCCGCGGATGCCGCCGACGTCATCCCAGCGGTTTTCAAGGCTGGATGACGAAGAAACGCGTGGTCGATTTCGAGACGGAACCTACGGACTCAAGCGTTCGTCATTCCAAACGAAATGATGAACCTGCTCGTTCAAATGCGAAGCCGCTTGCGGAACGGTGTACGGGATCATGTCTACTTCGAGGCATACACCGACCGCGCATCCAGCAGCGCGTCTTGCTTGCCGGCATCGCACACCGCGTAGACGAATCCCGAGTGGAGCGCGAACGCGCCGGCCTCGCCCGCCTTGTTCATCGCTAGGAAGCACACCTGCAAGGTCTTGCTCGCTTCCGGGCGTTTGCGTACCACGCGTTCGATCGCTTCGCGGCACGCCTCCGTCGGCGAGCGGCCCTGGCGCATCAGCTCGACCACCAGGAAGCTCGCCGCATTGCGGATCATCTCCTCGCCTACGCCGGAAGCAGTCGCGGCACCGACGTCGTTGTCGACGTACAGCCCGGCACCGACGATCGGGCTGTCGCCGACCCGGCCGTGCAGCTTCCAGGCCATGCCGCTGGTGGTGCAGGCACCGGCAAGGCGGCCGTCGGAACCGAGCGCGAGGATGCCGAGGGTGTCGTGGTTGTCACGGTTGCCGGGCTGCTTCGCGCGCTCGGCATTTATCTGCGGCTGATACTTCGCGGTCTTCGACCATTCGAGCCAGGCTTGTTTCGCTTCGGGTGTCAGCAGCGCTTCTTTCTCGAATCCTTGCTCGACCGCGAACTGCTGCGCCCCGTCGCCGACCAGCAGCACATGCGGCGTCTTCTCCATCACCGCGCGCGCGATCGAGACCGGGTGCGCGATGTCCTCAAGCGCCGCCACCGCGCCGCAGCGGCCGTCGCCGTCCATGATGCTGGCATCCAGCGTCAGCGTGCCGTC
Organism: Pseudoxanthomonas sp.; assembly: GCA_036677285.1. Classification (GTDB taxonomy): domain Bacteria; phylum Pseudomonadota; class Gammaproteobacteria; order Xanthomonadales; family Xanthomonadaceae; genus Pseudoxanthomonas_A. The sequence continues at coordinate 1,719 of JAKFDG010000516.1, read as the reverse complement.
GCGATCGGGATAGCCGCAGCGACCGACGGTGCTGTTGCAAAGCGTGCCCTCGGCCCAGCGCGCGCCGGCTTCGACAGCATCCAGCGCGCTGCCGCCGCGCGCCAGCACCGGCCATGCCGCCTGGTTGGCGCCGACGCCGAAATCCCATGTCGACACCACGCGCATGCGCGGGGCCGCGGCCGCGCCGTCGACGCCCTGCGGTAGCGCCAGCGCACTGCCGGCCAACAGGGTCGAGTGCAGAAAACGGCGGCGCGTGGTCATGCGGATCTCCATGGGTATGCAAACCGGCGGGTGCGCCCGCATTCGCGAACGACGAGCATTGTTCCAATCGTCCTACGATACTGCTTCGCCGGTCATTCCCGCGAAGGCGGACACCGCCGCGAAACCTGTGGTCGATTTCAACCAGCTCAAGCAGCTTCTTCCGCTCGATTGGGCTCATCCCGCTCACAACAGGAGCAGCTTGGACCACGTGTAATCCATTCGGATGCAGACCCAAATTCAGGCCTCTATCAGCAGCATCCTATATCCCGCTCGGGTCATCATCTTGGACAGTGCCGTGATTTCGCGGTGGCCGATACATGAGCGCTTGGGATATCTCATCTGCCGCTTCGCGCAGCGCCTTCAGGGCTTCTTGCGCGTTGATCTGCTGCGGACGGCGTTCGATGAAAGGCACCGTGAGCGTGTAAGTGGCGTGTTCTTGTTGCAGGATCGGTGCCGTGAGGTCGATAACACCCACCACAGCCTCGCTGGGATGCATCGCATAGCCCTGCTTGCGCACTTCAAGCGCAGCTTTCAGGAATTCGGCGCGCTCGTAAGGCACTTCGCTCTCGTCGATCAATTTCAGCCAACGCGCCTGGACGTCTTCCTGCTGGAATGCGAACAACACCAAGCCCGAGGTCGAGTGCGCCAGCGGCCGTCGATGGCCGGGACGCACCACCAGACCGAGGTCGCTAGGCACATCGATCTGGGCGATCACCACGATCTGGTCGTCGGAGGGCGCGACCAGATGGCAGGGTTGGCGGATCTTGTCAGCCAGATGCCGCATCACCGGCAGCGCCACTTCGGTGACGTTCTGCACCTGTGGCTGTTGCATGCCGAGCATGAACAAGCGATTGGTGAGCATATAGCCACCGTCGCCGGCCAACTTGATCAGATAGCCACGCTCTTCAAGCACCTGCAGCATCCGGAAGATTTCACTACGCGAACGTCCCACACCTTCGGAGATTTCCCCCATGGATCGGGGTCCGGCGTTCTGCGCCAGCAGCTCCAGGATGTCCAAGCCCTTGTCCAGGGCGGGTGCTCGGTACTTCGGGGTTTTGGCGATCATGCTGAACAGGATAAGGGAACAAGGCGAGTACCGGCACGGCAGCCGGGACTGAATCTTGTAGCTCTACGGCCAACAACTCATTCATATATGAATATTACTTTTATATTTGCATAAAAACGTTAGTCGCAGTAGGCTCCGAAAAACGCTCGCGCAGCAAGCCTTGGGAGGGGTAAGCGGCATGCACTTAGAAGACGCCACCACGGTTACGCCCAATTCCATGGTCCGCACCGCCATTCTGCCGCTGGTCCTGATTGTCAGCCTGTTCTTCCTGTGGGGAATGGCCAACAACCTCAACGACATCCTGATCAAGCAGTTCAAGAAAGCCTTCGAGCTTTCCGATTTCCAGGCCGGCCTGGTGCAGAGTGCGTTCTATCTCGGCTATTTCGTGTTCG
>JAKFDG010000515.1:0-10056 GCA_036677285.1 Pseudoxanthomonas sp. | reverse complement strand
GTCGCGGCAGGCGATGGCGATCGCGAAGGGCTGGGGCTGGTCATGGTCGAAGCGCTGGGGTGCGGTTGCCCGGTGGTCACCACCGCGCTGCCCAGCGCGCGCGAAATCTTCGGCGACACGTACGCCGCCGATTGCGTAACGCCCGGCTCGCAGGCGGCGTTGGCCGGAGCCATCAACCAGGTGCTGTCCGCCCCCGTGCAGGCGCGCGCCCGCGCCGCCGCGTTGCGCGAAGCGCTGCTGCCGCGGTTCGACTGGGATGCGGTGGCGGCGGCGTATGCCGGGGCGCTGCGCGGGATCGCCCGCGCGCAGGACTGACGCGAGCAATCGCGCCGGGCGCGAAGCACCGCTCGTGATCCATCTCGTCTGCGCCACCGTTCTGCCAGGGGCCGATGCCAGGCATCGGCATCCGGCTGCGTTGCTAGCGGCGCGCTGTGCCGGCAAGGAACGCCAGCGCCGTCGTCGCCTTGACCCAATGTCGCCCGAGTGCGTACGGCATCAGCCCGCGGTTGATGGTCGCATCGCCCAGCCAGGCGGCGCCACGTGCCAATACGCTCGCCAGTGGCGCCAGCGGCCGCAGCAGCGGATGCAGCCGCGCGTCCAGCAATGCGTATCCCAGCTGCGCGTAGGTCGCGGGATGTCGCGCCTGGAACAGCATTGCGGGCGCGCCGCCCGCCTCGATCATTTTCGACCGAATGGTGGCCAGCCGCAGCGTGTCCATGTGGCGCACTGGCGCATCGACCCAGGCGATACGCCCCAGCGCCGCGATCCGAAGCAGCAGGTCGCGGTCCTCGAACCCGTATCCCGTGTAGGCCTCGTCGAAGCCGCCTGCCTGCGCGAAGGCATCCGCGCGCACCGACAGGTTGGCGGTGGTGCCAGCAAAACAGTTGCCCTCTGCGTGCTGCGCGCGCCGACGTGCCGACGCATCGCGCTGGTAGCGGTCCCAGAATCCCGGCGCCTCACCAAGCAACGGCCCGCTGGCGGCAACCGTCCCAGCTGCGATGGCCTCGGCATGGGTCCGCAGCCAGTGGCTGGATTCGGGCACGCAGTCGCTGTCGACGAACACCAGCACGGTGCCAACAGCGGCGCGTGCACCCGCGTTGCGTGCCGCCGCGCGGCCTAGGTTGCGTGGCAGTCGCACCAGCCGCAACCGCTGCAAGCCGGGATCGATTTCGACCGGATGGGTCGAACCATCATCGACGACGATGACTTCAGCGTTGGCGCTGGCATCTTGCGCGTACAGCGACGCCAAGCAGGTACCAAGCCCAATACCGGAGTTGTAGGCCGGAACGACGACGGAGATGGACGGCCGCTGTACTTCGCTCGCGCTCACGTAGGCGCTACCTGCTTCCGTATGGCAAGGCGTTTAAACAGGCCATCATCGTGCCCCCGCGCCATGTGCCAAGTTGCGAAGTGCGTGCCACAGCAGGCGCAGCCTGTTGCCCGGAACAAAGAAGCGGAAGTCACGCGGCAATCGGGTCGGGTGTCCGTTCGCGCGCCGCAGGTTGTATAGGTGCGCGCGACGACAAGAGTCGTTCATCTTGTCGCGGTGCTTGCGATACACCATCCAGTAACCCCGGCGACGCACGGGCGACAGGCTGATGCGGTCGTCGCCTGCATGTGCATGAATGCGCTGCAAGGTGCGCCTTACGCCGCGTGCGGGTCCGTGGGTGAGGATCATCCTGATCCAAAGGTCGTAGTCCTGCGCTGCGGGCAGCGACTCGTCGAAACCGCCGCAGGCCAGCACCTTGGTACGTTCGGCAAGTATCTGGTTGCCCGCGACATTGCGCGACAGGATCGCATTGCGGTCGATCCGCGCAGGCACGCGCCGCGTGTGCGCCACGCCATTGTCCGGCTGGATCCGGTCACAGCCGCAGACAAACGCATCGTCTGGCTTCAGGGCTGCAAGGAGCATGGTGATGCGGCCTGGCAGCATCTCGTCATCGTCATCCAATCCGGTGACATAGAGCCCTCGACTCTGGCGCAATCCTAGATTGCGTGCCGCGCAGGCTCCGATCGACAATTCGTTGCGGAACCAACGCAATTTTCCTCGTGATGCCAGCGATTCCAGTAATTGGGGGGTTCCATCGCTCGATGCGTCGTCGACGACGATGATTTCGACGTCATCCCTGTGTTGTGCCCATATGGACTCGAGTGCGCGCGAAAGCATCGCCGATCGATTCCTCGTGGGCAGGATGACGCTTACCAGAGGCACGGAAGCTGTCAACGCAGGTCCCTCGTCCACGCGAACACGGCGGCGTAGTGCTTGTCCTCGAATGCCTCCAGCGGGACCAGGCTGTAGCGCTTTGTCCATGAAATCCAGGTGCGAGGATTGAGCAGCTGGAGCAACCCCAGCCGGGAGGCGTGGACTGCGAAGAACCGGGAGTAGCCAGCCTGCCGCAGTCTCTCTCGCACCGCTTCTCCCTCCACCGGGTTGCGTGCCTCGAAGCAGATCACGGGGTGATCCCGGCGCAAGGTCCGGTCAAGCCCTGCGAGCGCCTGGACCTCGGCGCCTTCAATGTCCATCTTGATGAACGTGACCGGCGCTGTGGAAAGCCGCAGCGATTCCAGGACACTGTCGCCCGTCTGCAATGCGACACGGGCAGCAGGAATCGAGTTGCCCGCTGACGTGCCATGCTCGTCCAGTTCGAGCGTGCCAATGTGGTCGCCACGCCGCGCCACCAACATGGCGGTTCCCTCATGGTCGGAAAGCGCCGTCTCGACGACATGCATGTTCGTGCACTGGTTGAGCATGGCATTGGCGCGCAGCACAGAAGCGATTATCGGGTTTGGTTCGAATGCCACCACCTCGCCGAATCGCTGCGCCATCCAGACTGCGTGGTTGCCGATATTGGCACCGATATCCAGTGCCACTCCCTGCTTCAGGGCATGGCGCTCGGCGACGGCATCGATCATGCCCAGTGTTTCGGCTTCGAAAGCGCCGCCTGCCCGGATGTGGGTCGAAATCACGTCGTTGCTTGTGCTGAACAGCCTGAAGGGTCGACGGGCTGCGGGCATTTCCAGCAGGGGCAGCAGTTTCCTGCGCAACTTCGAAAGGAAGAAGTCGCCATAACCGATGCTCCAGCCGACGGGCCGCTGGTGTTCATCCGGCATCGGCGTCCCCTGCCTCTCGCATGATCAGGTCGGCGATGGCGGCATAGTCCGCCGCCATGTACTGGATCGAAAAGTCCATTGCCCTGTTCCTTGTTCGCTCGGCCCATGCGTCCGGACTGGCTTGTTCGAGCACTTGGGTGATCGCATTGGCGATTGACTTGGCGTCGAACCCGTCGGCGACGACCCCGCCTGGACCAATGGTATCTGGCAGCCCGCCGATGGGGCAGCCGACCACGGGCAGCCCGCAGGCCATCGCTTCGACCGCTGCGCGGCCAAAGGCTTCCTGCTGGCCGTCGCGGGTGGCCTGGGCAGCAAGCAGCAAGACGTGGTGTTGCCGATACAGCGCCGGCATCTCCGCGTAAGGGACCGATCCGAGCAGTTCTACGCGGGAGGTCAGGCCCAGGTGGCGAATCATCGACTGCAAGCGGGCGCGCTCCGGACCGTCACCCACGATTGCCAATCGAATTTCGACGGTCGGGTGCCGCCGGGCCAGGCAACACATTGCTTCGATCGCCTGCGCATGCCCCTTCTGCTGCGTCAGGCGCCCGACGCTAAGCAGTTTCAACGGAGAAGGCCATGCGCTAGGTCGCGGGGATTGCAGGAACCGGTCCAGGTCCACGCCCATTGTGACGCGATGGATGCGCAAGTCGGTGCATTGCCTGAGCCTGTCTTCGATGAAGGCGCTGTGCGCGACCGCATGGGCATCACCCAGGATCCGCCGGTATGCGGTCCAACCATGGAGCTTGGGTACGCTGGTTGCGTCGTGTCCGTGGAAGTTGGCCACGAGCCGGCTTCGCCATTGCGGTGCCGCCACGAGCGCGCTGACGGCATTGTTGCCAAAGTGTGCATGTACGACATCCCAGTGCACACCTGCTTCGGCGCTTGCGGCCACGCGCGCACCGTGCAGGGCACATCGCCACATGAACGGATTGGCCCAGGTCCATGGGCGCCGGGCGAGCCAGAGCGCGGCCCGGGAATAGATGCGGGCGCTGCTGGCGACGATCCTGGCAAGGCGGATATTGGAGCCGAGCGCGATGGCAGCCTCGCCGGCTCCGTCATTGCACTGGCGGGCCAGCAATGTGACCTGCCAGCCGGCTTCGCCCATGAGTCGGAGGTGATCGGCGACGAACGACTCCGATGGGTTGGGGAAGGAATCGGCGAGGACGAGAATCCTGTGCCGGGCAGGAGCACCCGCCATGTTGGGCAGCTTGGCTGTCGACTGCGGATTCATCATTCAACCGTTGTCGTCAATCGTGACGGCAGTAGGACCGGCAAGTGATTTCAGGTAATGACGCAAATCATCGATTCGCGCCATTCGGAACAGGAAGCAGCCCGCCACGTAGATGGCGATGCCCAGCGGTACCTGGATGGCAAGGGTGGTGGCATTGGGCAGGTCGAGATGTCGCCCGGTTTCCCAGACCACCATCGCCATCCCCGCAGCCAGGGCCAAGCTGGGCGCGGCGTCGCGCGCCTGCGTGCCAAGTCCGTAACCAACCAGGCGATCGGCATGGCTCGCGTTCCACAAGACCGCCAGCAACGCACTGCAGACCTGGCTCCAGGCGATCGCCAGCAACCCGAAGGGCGCGGCCGCCAGCAGCAAGGCAAGCGCAGCGCCCTTCTTCATTGCCTCGAGCCTGAGGAATATTCCCGAACGACCGAGCGCCTTCAATACGGTCAGGTTGACATGGCTGATCGGGTACAGGCAGCCGGCAATGCACAGTACCTGCAGGATCGGCACGCTCGGCATCCATCCGCGTCCAAACAGCAGCGGCACGAGCGATTCGGCGGTCGCCGCGATTCCCAGCAGGCAGGGGGTCTGCAGGAGCATGCTGGCGCGCAATGCCAGCCGGCTGCTGCGCCGTACCTCGGCGAGGTCGGCCCGGCTCGCGGCCAGTACCGGGAACGCTACCTGCCGCATCACCGCGCCGACCATCATCTGTGGCAGGTTCTGCGTGGTGACGGCACGCATGTAGAGGCCCAGCGGCGCGGCGCCATAGAAGCGGCCGATCAGCACCGTATAGAGGCGGCCGACCACCAGGTCGAGCAGGCCCGAGAGCATGAGCGCACTCCCGTAGCGCAGCAGCGGGCGGAGCGCCGCGATGCTGAAGGCATGGCGTGGACGCCAGCCGTGCCAGGCCCACAGCAGCGCGGTGGTCAGCGTGCTTGCAAGCAGCGTCTGGACCACCAGGCTCCAGACCCCATGGCCTTGCCAGGCCATGACCACCGCGACAACACCGGACACCGTGCTGGAAATGACTCCAATGCGAAGCTGCAACCCTATCCTGAGTTCGCGGATGACCAACGCGCCGTGGATTGCACCGAGCGCATTGATGAACACATTCAGCGCCATCGCCATGGTGATGGCCGCGAGCCCTGGATAGTCGTAGAAGCGTTCGATCGCGGGTGCCGAAGCGAACAGCAGCAGCGTCATCGCCAGGCCAGCTGCTGCATTGAACTGGAAGACGCTGGACTCCTGCGCGGGGTTGCTGTCCTGGTTCTGGATCAACGCAGCACCCAAGCCGCCCTCGGACAGCGCCGATGCCAAACCGATGAAGACATACAGCATGGCCAGCACGCCGAATTCCTCGGGTGCCAGCAGGCGGGCCAGGAAAATCGAAAACCCGAACTGGAGCACCTGCCGCAGCAGGGTGTCGCCCAGGCTGAGGCCGGTCGCCCGCAGCGTAGCCGGGTTAGTTCTGCGCATGCCCGGCCCTGCCGGCCAATCCGTGGAGCCGGTTGCGAAGTTTGCTGCCGATCAGCATGGAGTAGAGGCGCGGCTGCTTGAACAGCAGGACGAGCAATTGCCACGCTGCCCGCGCTGCCTTGTGCAGGTCGCCATGTGCGAGGTGCAGCTTGGCGAGGGAAACGGTGATTCGGAAGATCCCTTCATCGAGCCGGCGCTGGATTGGTGCAGAGCCATGCAGGCGCCGCACGATCCGCTTGGTGTCGATCGCGAGCATCATCCTGCGCTCCTCGTCCAGCGCGCTCCACATACCGCCTTGATGTATGCGATAGGCGCAGGGGACGACCGTGCCGAGGTATTTGGCGACTCCGAAGCACGATAGATGCGAAAACAAGAAGGAATCCCCGTTAAAGGCCCTGAAAAAGTCCGCGGGAACCGGCTGGGTGGCGAACACGTTGCGGAACATGATCGATTGGGTCGGAATACGGGCGCCGGTTGCCAGCTCTTCGCGATCAATGTCCCGCTGCTGCCCTGGCGCCAGGAACAACTCGCCACTAGGTTCATCGTTGCGCAGGATGATCGAATTGGTGAAGACCATCACGGCCTCTGGCGCGGCTCGCAAGGCGCCGACCTGCTTCCGGAGTTTCCCGGGGTCGCGCCAGTAGTCATCCCCTTCGCACAGGCAGATGAACTCGCCGCGCGCCCGACTCAGCAGGTAAGTCAGGTTGAACCGGCCGGTTGCAATGCCGTGAATCCGGATCTTGTTGGCCGGATCGTGCAGGAACAGCCGGATCCGTTCCGGGAAACGCGCGGCATAGTCCAGGCATATGGCGCGGGTCTGGTCGTCAGAGTCGTCCTCACCGACGAGGATCTCGAAATCCGCATCGAACTGCTGAGCGAGGATGCTGTCGAGGCATTGCGCGACGAATGGTGCGTGTTGGTATGTCGTGACCACCACCGAGACAAGCGGTTTCAAACGTGGGCCATGGCCAATTTCTCGCACCGGAGCGCGCTGGTGTTCGGTTACAAGTTCCACCAGCGGCGCCGACCGTGCGCCTGGAAGCAGTCCGTGCTGGAAGCTCTCGCCGATCATGCCAGCTCGCGTGAGCACAAGAAGCGCTGCAGCGGCGTACCCCGAAGTTCAGCGGCTATGCAAGCTTCGATGCCCGGGTCGATTGGTATCGCGCGGAGGTCGCCATGGGCGCGGAACACGCTGTACGCATCGCCGTCCCCCAAGGTGGTCGAGTCCGCCAGGAACTGTCGGGATTGCGGTGTCATTTCCAGGCCGCAGAAGTCGAATAAGGTGCGGAGTGCATGGGCCGGGCGCTGGACAAGCTCTTCGTAACGGACCAGCCGGAATCGATGCGGATGCCTGGATTCGAGGGATAGGAAACTTTGGGCCAGTTGTTTCCACCGCGTGTAGCCATACCAGTTTTCCTCCAATCCGGCATTCTTCAGCGGTGCGTCGCGCCATTGCTCCGTCAGCGACCATGTGGGGTCGAACTCGCGCGGCGCGCGCGACCACGATGCCAGAACAGCGCGCGGATCGCGCACGATGCCGATGACCTTCAACCGCGGCAATGTGTCCAGCAGATGCGGCAGCAGGTGATGGAAACGCACTTCCTTGTAGACGAGGTGACTGATGTCGTTCTTTACGAAATGAGGTGTCGCTGCGGCCAGGCGTGCATCGCCTACCTGCAGAACGAAGGCATCTTCAGTGGCCAGCAGGTCGGAAAAAAACGCGTGCAGAAATGCCGCATCCGAGTGCGCGTCGACACGGCCACGGAAGGCGTAGGAAAAGAACGGCTGGTAACGGTAAGCGACATGCGGGCTGCTGTTGAACAGTTGCCCCAGCCAGCTGGTCCCGGACCGCGGTGCACCGTGGATCGCGACGACGTTGTCGACGGCAGTGATCATTCGGCGGCCTGCAGAACGTGCTCTGCGAGCCGACTGCCGCAGCCGGCGAAGCCCTCGTGCATCAGTCCGTCGATGATCGACAGGTACTGCTGGCCATCGGCCAACATCGCGGGCTTTGCTGTGGTGCGCAGGAATGACAGTCTCAGCCCCGCGGCATCGAAGCTGGCGGCGTCGTACAACTCCACGCCACCGACCGGGTTGACGTAGTGGCTGGCGCCGATGCGCCGGCACAGGTCGATGACCTTCGCCTGTCCCTTGAGGTTGGCGGGCTTGTCGATCTGCGAAGACACCAGGAACCGACAGGTGATGCCCAGTTGCTGCGCGAGCGTCTCCAGAAGGTTGGCATTGAACATGGCGACATTGCTGTCGTTGAACCGGAGCAGACTTGAAATCACCGGGCCCACTTCGCTCCGACACGGCGCGCTGGCGTAGCTCGCCTGCAGGCGCTGCTCGATGCGATGCGTGGCGGCGCCGTCGGACAACATGTACTCGCGTTGATTGATTGCCAGTTCGCGGCGTGCCTTGTGGACTGGAAATGTCAGCCATTTAGCCGTGTCGTTGCAGCGGATTCGGTTTCGATTTACCCAGCCACGATCGATGTATTGGACATCGTCGAAGAAAACGAATATGTCGACCGCATGCATCAGCTGGAAATAGCCGATGTAGGGGAAGAAATACGGCTGCATGATCGCGGCGATCACGAGGGAGCGGCTTCCAGCGCGCGGAATACGGCAGCGATGGTGGCGATTGACCCAGGTTCGAGGGTCTCGCCGTTCGGCAATACGATCACCCGGGAAGCGACTGCCTCGGTGTTCGGCAGCATCAGGCCGGCATGCGGGTACAGTTCCCGGTACGGCTGCATCCGGTGGCAGCCCGGCCAGAAATACTTGCGGGCGAGGATATTCTCGGCCTGCAGCGCTTCCACGATCCGGTCGCGGCCGGCGGGGAATGCCGGATCGACTTCGACCACCACGTACTGGTAGTTGGGGTCCTGCGCGTCGTCGTAACGCAGCAAGCGCACGCCATCGATCCCGGCGAAGGCCGCAGCGTAGGCCTCGTGGTTGGCGCGGTTGGCGGCGACGAAACGCGGCAGGGCGTCGAGGTTGACCAGGCCCATTGCGGCGTTGATTTCCGGCATCTTGCCGTTGGTGCCCGGGTGGATGACGTTGTCGTAGCCCATGAAGCCGAAGTTGCGCATCAAGCGCATAGCCTCGGCCAGGGTGTCGTCGTCGGTGGTCACCGCGCCGCCCTCGAAGGTGTTGAACACCTTGGTGGCGTGGAAGCTCAGCACCTCGCAGCGGCCGAAGCCGCCGAGCTTGCGCGCGTCCAGGCGGCAGTCGAAGCCGTGCGCGGCGTCGAACATCAGCTGCAGGCCGTGTTCGTCGGCGACCGCCTGCAGTTCCGCCACGGGCGCCGGCCGGCCCCACAGGTGCACGCCGATGATGCCGCTGGTGCGCGGGGTGATCATGCGCCTCACTGAATCGGGGTCGAGGTTGTGCGTGGCCGGGTCGATGTCGGCGAACACCGGCGTGATCGCCTGCCAGTGCAGCGCGTGCGCGGTGGCGACGAAGGTGTACGAGGGCACGATCACTTCGCCTTCCAGCCCCAGCGCGCGGATCGCGATTTCCAGGGCGATGGTGCCGTTGCACATCGCCACGCAGTGGCGCACGCCGAGCCGCTGCGCGATCCGGGCTTCCAGTTCCTGCACCAGCGGACCGTTATTGGTCAGCCAGCGGCGGTCGTAGATCTCGGCGGTATAACGCAGCAGGGCCTCGCGGTCGCCGAGGTTGGGGCGGCCGACGTGCAGCGGTTCGGCGAATGAGGGCGGCGCGCCGTTGATGGCGAGGTCGGCGGGGCCGGTGATGGTCTTGGTCGGCACGGCAGGGTCCGTTCGATGCGTTTTTCGGTCAGGCAGTGCGGATCAGCGGGTTACTTGACAGGTGGCCGACTGCATTGCCCTTCCCTGGGAATGCGTCGCCGCCAGCGGTCAACGGCCTTCGGCGGCGGCAAGCAGGGCCGTGCGCAGGGCGTCGATCTCATGCCGATAGTAGCCCGTACGCAACAGCAGCCAGCGATGCACGTCTGCCATCGAGCGGATCCGACGCGGTGCGTACTGCACGTCCAGCGACGCGTAATGGTCCAGGTGGCGCAGGCCAAGCTCCGGGTGGCCGGCGTTGCCGAGGTCGGCGGCCATCGCCAGCGCCGAGGTCGGCCGCGGGTCGAGGTCCAGCGCCCGGTCGTACATCTGCAGCGCGCGTTGTGCGTCGCCGTCGGCCAGCGCGTTGCGCCCGCGCAGGCGCAGCAGCGCCTGGCGGCGGCCGGGCGCGCGCGAGTAGGCGGGGTTG
>JAKFDG010000514.1:0-6146 GCA_036677285.1 Pseudoxanthomonas sp. | reverse complement strand
ATGGCCAACTTCGCCCACTACGTGTATCCCAGCGTGTTCGTGCTGTTCGCCGAGTACCAGTACCAATGGACCAACCAGCAGGTGGGCTGGGTGTTGGCCATCGTCGGCGTCTGCAGCGTGATCGTGCAGGCCGGCTTGATGGGGCCACTGGTGAAGAAGTTGGGCGAGCGCCGCACCTTGCTGCTCGGATTGGCCTGCGGGGTCGTCGGTTTCGTGATCTATGGCGCAGCCGAAGCAGGCTGGATGTTCCTGGTCGGCCTGCCGATCTCGGCGCTGTGGGGCGTGGCCGGTCCGGCAAGTCAATCGCTGATCACGCGCCAGGTCGATGCCAGCGCGCAGGGTCGCGTGCAGGGTGCGTTGATGAGTCTGATCAGCCTGGCGGGCGTGTTCGCGCCGCTGGCCTTCGCCGGCACCTTCGCCTTGTTCATCAGCGACCGCGCGCCGGCGCACCTGCCCGGCGCGCCATGGCTGCTGGCGGCAGGCCTGCTGTTCGGCGCGCTGCTGGCGGGATGGCGCTATGCGCGCGAACGCCCTGCGCCTGCCGCGGCCTGGTCGGGCGCGGAGCAGGAGCCGTGACGATAGAGGCAGGCGAATTCCAGGGGCTGCCCGTACTGCGGATCGAGACGCCACTGGCCAGCGCCGCGATTTCGCTGCATGGCGGCCAGCTGCTGTCGTACGCGCCACGCGGATTCGACGACCTGTTGTGGCTTTCGCCGGTCAGCAAGCGCGCGCCCGATGCGATCCGGGGTGGCGTGCCGGTGTGCTGGCCGTATTTCGGACGCGAGGGACAGTCGCCGGAAGTGCCGCAGCATGGGTTCGCACGCAACACGCAGTGGACCCTGGTCGATTCCCGAATCGATGCGGAAGGCGAAGCCACGATCGAGTTGGCACTCCCGCACAAGGCAGGCGTCCCGCTGCGCCTGACGCAGACCTTGCGCATCGGCGATGAACTGCATCAGTCGCTGACCACGCACAACACCGGCATTGCAGCCGTCTCGCTTACGCAGGCCTTGCACACCTATTTCCGCGTCGGCGATGCGGAGCATGTGCACGTCACCGGGTTGGAGGGCCTGGCGTACGCCGACCGCTACGACGGCCAGCAGCATGCGCAATCGGGGCAATGGAACCTGCAGGATCCGCGCGATCCCGGACGCAGCGACCGCACCTACCAGCGCACCGGCAAGTGCTTCGCACTGGTCGATCCGATGCTGGGTCGCCGCATAGAGTTGGCCACCTCCGGCAGCCGTTCCCTGGTGGTGTGGAATCCCGGAGAAACCGGCATCGCCGCGATCGGCGATGCGCCGGCCGATGGCTGGCGTCGTTTCGTGTGCCTGGAGGCGGCAAATGCCGGCGAAGACGTGATCGAACTCGCGCCGGGGGGAACCCACACCTTGCAGCAGACGGTTAGCGTGGCGTCTTTCGTGGGAGCGGCGTAAGTCGCGAGCCCCGGACCAAAAGGATCGCGACTTGCGTCGCTCCCACAAACCGACTCCCAAAAAAAGAAGGCCGCATCGCTGCGGCCTTCCTGCTTTCATTGCTGCATTGGAACTCAATCGTTCTCGACGTGCATCACCTTGCCATCCTTCGGATCGAGGTGGATCTCGACGTCGTTGCCGTCGGCACGCTCGGCTTCGGCCTTCCATACGCCATCGTCAAAGTCGACGTCATGCACCTTGGAATAACCCTCCGCGGTCAGCTTGGCCTTGACGTCCTCCTCGCTCAAGGTGGACACCAGCGCTTCGGCGAAGACCTTGCTGCTGGTCGGGTCGATACGCACGTCGACGCGGTTGCCGTCGGCGCTGGTCGCATCGGTTTCCCAGGCGCCATCCTCGAAGTCGAGGTCGTCGATGCGCGTGTAGCCCTGCTCGGTCAGCAGCGCGCGCACCTGCGGTTCGGTGAGCACCTTGGCGGTATCGTTTTTCTCAGCGAGCACCACTGGAGAAACCAGCAAGGCCGAGCCAAGGAAGAGAAGCTTGTGGTGGAACTTGCGCATGGATTGCTCCCGCGATGAATGAGCGGCGAGTGTGCCCGCGCGACTTGCACTCGCGCATGAACTCACGGCTTGTCGACATTGCTGAGCGCAGCACAACGAACGCGCAAGCCTTTGTGGGGGCGGCATCTCGCCGCGCGCTTTCCAACCTTCGCTGCTTGAAGCGTGAATGATCAGAGACAAGAGCTCGCGGCAAGATGCCGCTCCTGCGTGCAAGGCACTTCACTTCGCGCGCCACACCCACATCGTCGCCACGCCGGCGACCAGTCCCCAGAACGCCGAACCTATGCCAGCCATCGACAGTCCCGAGGCGGTGACCAGGAAGGTGATCAGCGCCGGCTCGCGATCCGTTACCTCGCGCAGTGCCGCTGCGAGACTGTTGCCGATGGTGCCGAACAAGGCGATGCCGGCGATGGCCATCACCAGCTCCTTCGGGAACGCGGCGAACAACGCGGCGACGGTGGCCCCGAACAGGCCGACCAGCAGATAGAAGAAACCGGCCGCCATCGCCGCCACGTAGCGACGCTGCGCATCTTCGTGCGCCTCGCGACCCATGCAGATCGCCGCGGTGATCGCGGCCAGGTTCAAGGCGAACGCGCCGAACGGCGCCAGCAGCAGGTTGGCCACGCCGGTCCAGCCGACCACCGGCGAGATCGGGATCTCGTAACCGGAGGCGCGGATCACCGCCACGCCTGGCACGTTCTGCGAGGCCATGGTGACGACGAACAATGGCAGGGCGATGCCGAACACCGCCGCCAGCGAGAAGCTGGGCATCAGGAAGATCGGCCGGGCGAATTCAAGATGCAGTCCGTCCAGGCGCAGCAGGCCTTGCCCGGCGGCGAGGGCGATGCCGACCAGCAGGGTCGCGATCACCGCATAGCGCGGCATCACCCGGCGCGCCAGCAGGTACACCGCGAACATGGTCAGGGCCATGGTCAGCTGGGTCTGCATGGCCACGAACACGTCCAGGCCGAAGCGCAGCAATACGCCGGCCAACATGCCCGAGGCCAGCGACACCGGGATGCGGCTGATCATGCGTTCGAAGAATCCGGAAAAGCCAGCCACGGTGATCAGCAGCGCCGACAGCATGAACGCGCCGATCGCATCGGACAGCGGCAAGCCCGCGGCACTGCTGATCAGCATCGCCGCACCCGGCGTGGACCAGGCGGTCACCACTGGCATGCGATAGCGCAGCGACAGGGCGATGCAGGTGACGCCCATGCCCAGTCCCAGCGCCCAGATCCACGAGCTGATCTGCTCCGGCGAAGCGCCCAGCGACTGCGCGGCCTGGAACACGATCACCGCGGAACTGGCGAAGCCAACCAGCACGGTGACGAAACCGGCGGCGAGGGCGGAAAGGGAGAAGTCGCGGACGAAGCGGGCGAAGGGATTGGACGTCATGCAGTGGAATGACCTGGGACAGAGCCTCATTGTCGCCCGCCACACCTTGTTTCCGTCAGATCATCGGGCTGAAGTTCGCCAATCCCGACACCCCTGGCGACGGATCGCTTTGCCCCGAAATCCCGCGCGGATGACGGATGCCGTCCGACGTTCCGGATCAGTCCGTGATTTGGTGAGCTTTCTTCGAAAGAACGGGCATCTGCGGCTTTTCGTTGCCTTCCTTGTCCGGCTGCACGTTGAATGGATAGCTCTGGTTCCACCACGCACCGCCGGCCCAGTAGGTCCATCCCAGCCACACGTCCGCGTTCGTCTCGATGTGTTCCAGCATGGATTCCAGAGCGCCCAGGCAGACCGGGTCGCTGCCGACGCCGAATTCGCCTAGGAAACCCACCTTGTCGTGCCGGCGCAGCCAGTCGGTGAAGCCTTGCAGCTGCTGCGCGCCGATCTGTTCGTTCTGGCATTCGCCCGAGGTGCCGGAATAGTCCTTGTCCAGGTACTGATGGGCCTCGAATGCGAAGTGGTTGGCCGGATCGGTGATCGCCAGCAACGCCTCGCCGTTGGAGATGCCCCCGTACCAGGTGCTGTTCCAGCTGTGCGCGCCGCTGTACGCGGTGCCCGGCACCAGCACCAGATTGCGAGCGCCGGTGGCGCGGATGGCATCTAGCCCGGCTTGCGCGACATCGGCCCAGGCATCGGCGTCGATGCCGTTGGGCTCGTTCATCAGGCCGAAGACGACCGCATCGTCACTGCTGAATTCGGCGGCGAGCTTGCTCCAGAAGTCCGCGAATGCCACGACCGGGGTCTCCGGCGTGCCGATCCGCTTGCCGTAATACTTGGCGTAGTTGTGCACATCCAGCACCACGCGCAGGTTGCGCGTCTTGGCCCGATTCACCGCGGTCCGTAGATAGGACAGCTGCTGGCCATCGAGCACGCCGTAGGCCTGCGGCTGCAGCCGTTCCCACAGGAACGGCAGGCGGATTACGTTCATGCCCTTGGACGCGTAGTAGGCGTAGTCCGACTCGCTGGGGTAGAGGTAGTCCTTGTAGAGCGTGCCGGGCTTTTTCGACGAATTGAATTCAGCGCCGGCCAGATTCACGCCGGCGTATTCCAGTTTGTGGTCGGTTTGCGCCAGGGCGGGGGTCAGGGTGGCCGACACCAGAACCAGGCAGGCAGCGATAACGGTCCGGCAACGGGGGAAGGTGAGCATGCACATGATCGATGTCTCCGTGTCATCGATGTCTCCGTGTCCGACGCAGCGATCCGGCTATCGTCGGTTGCGACGAATTGGTGCAGCCGACGCAGTGTTCAGGAAAGCAGCATCTGCGCGATGCTCCCTGCCGCATCGCGACCTTCCGCGACCGCGGTCACCACCAGGTCCGCGCCGCGGACCACGTCGCCGCCTGCGAACAGTTTCGGATGCGTGGTCTGGTAGGGCAGGCGCTCGTCGCCGGATACGAGGATGCGGCCGTTGGGATGCGCCTGCACGCCTTGCGCGCCCAGCCATTCCGGCAGTTCCGGCGAGAAACCGAAGGCGATGATGACCACGTCCGCTTCCAGCAACGATTCGCTGCCTTCGATAGGAATCGCGGCCTGGCGTCCGCGCGCATCCGCTTCGCCGAGTTTCGTTTCGACCACCTGCACACCGATGACCTGGTCGTCGTCGTCGCCTTCGATCAGCAACGGCTGGCGGTTGAACAGGAAACGCACGCCTTCTTCGCGCGCATTGGCCACCTCGCGCGCGGAGCCGGGCATGTTGGCCTCGTCGCGACGATAAGCGCAGGTCACTTTCGACGCACCCAGGCGGATCGCGCTGCGCACGCAATCCATGCCGGTGTCGCCGCCGCCGAGCACGACCACGCGCTTGCCGTTCATGTCGGGCAACTGCATGGTGTCTTCCCAGCCGGCGATCGGACGCCCCCACGGATCGTTGCCGCCGACGATGCGTCCGTTCTGGACCAGGAACGGCAGCGCCGGCAACACACCCTTCAGGTCCTGTCCCGCCAAACCGCCATCGGTGTAACGGTAGGCGCCGGTGCCGAGGAACACCGCGTCGTAGTCGGCCAGCAGTTCCTCGATCGACATGTCGCGGCCGATCTCCACGCCCAGGCGGAACTCCACGCCCATGCCTTCGAGCACTTCGCGGCGGCGCGCGATGATGCTCTTCTCCAGCTTGAAGCTGGGGATGCCGAACTGCATCAGTCCGCCGATCTGTTCGTAGCGGTCGAACACCACCGCCTGGACGCCGTTGCGCGCGAGTACATCGGCGCACGCCAGTCCCGCCGGACCTGCACCGACCACCGCCACGCGCTTGCCGGTGGCCTGCACCGCGCTCAGGTCCGGGCGCCAGCCCTTCTCCAGCGCCGCGTCGACAATGTATTTCTCCACCGCGCCGATGGTGACGGCCCCGAAGCCGTCCTCCAGGGTGCAGCTGCCTTCGCACAGGCGGTCCTGTGGACACACGCGGCCGCACATTTCCGGCAAGGGATTGGTGGTATGGCACAACGCCGCGGCTTCGTCGATCCGGTTTTCCTGCACCAGCTGCAGCCATTGCGGGATGGCGTTGTGCACCGGGCATTTCCAGCTGCAATACGGATTGCCGCAATCCAGGCAGCGCCCGGCCTGGTGCTGGGCCTCGGGCAGGGCGAACTTTCCGTACATCTCGCCCCAGTCGCCGGAGGTGCGCAGTTCCAACGGGATGCGCTGCGGCATCTGCCGGGGGAGTTCGACGAACTGGAAGACTTGTTTGCGGCTCATG